>JAEDNF010000040.1 GCA_016302655.1 Oscillospiraceae bacterium
GTTGCCGTAAATGCTGACTTCTACCATTGCGGCAGGTTCGTTTGTGCCTTTGAACCAGAGCTTGAACTCGTCCTCAATGCCTACCATAAGCCAGCCTTCCGATTTTCCGGGTATGGCGGTTATAGCAAGACCGAGACCTTTCTTTATAGCTTCTTCCTTTTCGGGTGAAACTTTGACATTTGTTTTTACATTAATATACGGCATAGCTGATTCTCCTCTTATTTTTTCCCGTTTCTGATTTTCGGGTAAGATTATTATAGCAACAAGAAGCTTTAAAGTCAATAAGCTGTATCAGCTCTTGTTCTTTGACTTTCTTGTTTTTTTGTCATCATCTGAGCTGTCGGCCTGTATAGGTATGTCAAATTCAAACCAGAAGGTACTGCCTACGCCGACTGCGCTGTCAGCGCCGTATCTGAACTTGTGCATTTCAAGAACGCCTTTAACTATCGATAGACCGAGACCGCTTCCTTTCTTTGCACGCTGATGAGTCTCGCCGCTTGTTTTGACACGGTAATATCTGTCCCAGATATATTTGAGGTTTTCTGCGTCTATGCCGATTCCGCTGTCGCATACCTCAAGCCTTGCCGACTTTTCGCTGCAGCGGTAGAGGTTGACTCTTACCGTTTTGTCATCGCCTGTATAAGTCAGAGCGTTGTTGATGAAGTTGTATACTACCTGGTCGATTTTTGTTATATCGGCTCTTATCATTATGCCGGGTTCTGCGTTAAGCAGAACTCTGTAGTCCTTTATCTCGTCAAGCAAAGAGAAGCGGGGAACTATATCTGCAAGATGCCGGGAAAAATCTATAGTCTCATAGTTCATTTCGGCAACGCCGCTTTGCAGTTTCGACAAATCGAGTATATCAGTTACAAGAGAAGTAAGCCTGTCGGTTTCGTCTATGATGACCTTAAGATGCTTTTCTCGCTTTTCGGGATTGTCGCCCGAAAGATCTCTTATCATTTCGGCGTATGCTTTTATCATTGTAAGCGGAGTGCGCAGATCGTGCGAGATATTCGCCATAAGCTCTTTTCTGAGGTCATCGGTCTTTGCTATCTCCTCCGAAGCGGTGGTGAGCGTCTGGGTAAGCTCTTTTATCTCTGTGAACTGATGCTTCTCAGGGGGCATATCAAACTCGCCTTTAGGGAGTTTCAGCGCCGCTTTTGATATTTTTATGATTGGCTTTGAAATGCTGTTTGAGAAGAATATCGACATTACAAACGCAATGATGATAATTATTGCGGCGGTAAGGTTAAGCTGGCTGTGAAGTATTGTGGTGGTTGTTCCGAGAGGCTCAAGATAGTTGAAGATGTAAAGGCGCACTACGCCGTTTGTTTCAAAGAATGTACTTTGCGTTCCGTCATCAAGCTGTGCTATAAGAATTATCGCCTTGCTGTCGTTGTTTGTTCTCGGTATCGTTGCGGTGAAGAAGGTGTTTTCGCCCGATACGATTTCTTTCATATCATTAAGATCAAGCGAAGTTATCAGCGAGTACACTTCCTTATTGCTTTTATCAAGCGAGCTTGCTCTGAAATAAGGTCGGTTGTTATCGGAGATCTCAATGTATATCTTCTGCGTGTCCGCTATATTTGAAACGATAGAATTGAGATTGTCCGGCTCCTGATACCAGGCGTCCTTTATCTGCTTTGCGGCGGCGGCGGTTTCCTGTATCTTCATATACTCGTAGTAGCTTGAAAGCAGTACCACCTGAAAAAAATACAGAAATACAATTACTATTATCGAAAACAGTACAAATATCATCCACGAACGGAAGCGTATACTGTTGATTCTTTCTTTCATAAAAACCCTCATTAGAACACAGTCACCGCATTTAATTCTACGGTGACTGTTAATTATTATACCTGAAATTTGTAGCCCATACCTCTGAGCGTAACTATGAACTTTCTGTACGGACCGAGATTGTTTCTCAGCATCTTTATATGAGTATCTATCGTTCTGTCATCACCGAAGAAATCGTAGCCCCATACCTCTTCAAGCAGTTTGTTTCTTGTAAGGGCGATATTCTTGTTTTTTACAAGATAGAAGAGCAGGTCGTATTCTTTAGGAGTCAGATTTGCCTTCTCGCCGTCGATGAATACATCTCTTGCGGTGAAGTTTATCTCAAGGCCTTCAAATTTTACCGTGTCGCCGGTAGGTTCGTTGCCCGATTTATTTCTTTTGATAATGGCATTTATACGGGCGAGTACCTCTTTTGGTGAGAACGGCTTTACTACATAGTCGTCAACGCCCATCTCAAAGCCGAACAGCTTATCGTATTCCTCTGTTCTTGCGGAGAGCATAAGTATAGGAGTGTTCTTGAACTTTCTTATTTCCTTGCAGGCAGAAAAACCGTCAAGGCGGGGCATCATTACATCCATTATGATTATGTCAAAATCCTGTTCTTTTGCCATTTCAACAGCCTGCATACCGTCAACCGCCTCTGACACGCTGTGACCCTCGTACTCGGCATACTCTTTGATGACCTCTCTGATTTTCTGTTCGTCATCAGCGACAAGAATCTTATACATATTTTCTCTTCCTTTCTTTTCCGATGTACTTTTGTGTAAAAAAAATTCAGTTTAACCTGTAAACTGAACGGAAATAAAATAAGCACCAAAATCAAATTATCAATGAAATGTTGGGAGAGGAAATTATGATTATTGAAAAATTCAACCACCATAAAATCTGTCAGTGTTACCTGACGCTTATTATTATATCCGCCGAATATGATAAAAATGTGTTTACCGTCTAAAAAAACTGTAAATCGGTTATCACGATATATTCATTATTGTTCTGCCGCGTCTGTCATAAATATCCCTGCCAGCTTTTCGCAGATCTTTTCATCCGCTTTAAACACAGGACTTGAAAAAGCCGTTGCCGTAGCCTTTGGCAGAGCAAGGCGTATCTGTCCGCAGTCGTCGTTAAAAGAAAACCTGAGCTGTCCGCCGATACTCTCAATATACATTTTTGCACAGAACATCTCAAAGCTGTCTGTTATCATGCCTTTATGCGTGTCAGGCTTCAGAGTGAATGCTGATGTCATAACCGCAAAGCCGTCTGCCGCAGATATATCAAGGTTAAACAGCTTTCTGTCAGAAGAACGAACCATAGCTCTTAATATGCTGAAAACCGAAGTGTAAAGCAGTCTTTGTCCTGCATTTACCGCTATGTCATTGCCTGCCGTCTCATCACGGCTTACTTTGAACACAACGGGGATCTTGCTCATAATTCTGTTTGCTTCGTTTGCTATCCTGTTTATCTCTTCCGCAAAATAAAGCGTTCCCGAAGCTGACGCTTTTCGGTAGATAACGCCTGACAGCTCGCTTAGCACCTCTACATTTCTTTTTATGCTGAGAAAGGGTGCTTTACCGCCGGCGGCGTCTTCTGCGGCGGCAACATCGCTTTTCATCTGTGCCAGCATATAGCAGACCTCCGGGTAAGTATCCGTACAGCCGAGCAAAGTGAGAATGTCGGTAAGCGTGTTTGCTTCCCACAGATAATATGCTTTTCCGTTATTGTCAATTTTGCGTGATACGGCGCTGAAAACCTCACCGTCAATATTTACCTGTTCGGTAGTTGACGGATTGCCGAGTCCCTGAGTAAATATTATTGTTTTACCGCAGCGGCGGTTCTTCCACAGGACATTTCCGTTCCGGTCGGTCAGGAAGAACGGCTTTTCCGAACTGCCGTATATCAGTTCAAGTGAATCGAAAAGTATATTCATTGTAAAAGAAGTCCTTCGGGATTATTTTTCTTTGTTGTCTTTTATGAGTTTTTCCTCTTTGCCGTTTTCGTCAACTATATACACTCTGTCAAGCTCCGACATAAGACCTCTTCTGAAAGAAGCTCTGTACTCGTTACGAAGCTCGGTTTGTTCCTGCTTTTCTTCGGGTGTAAGCTCCCGTATCCTTGACTGCCTTGCAAGGAAATTTATTCTTTCTATTTTTGCTTTTTCCATTTTTGTTCCTCTATTTAATATTCTTGATTTTATTAATTATTTTGTTCGGCTTTCTTATAATCAGCCATACCGATGCCGCAATGAATGTTCCTGTTATCACAGATGCAACCGCAAGCACAGGGAGATATGCAAATACCGAAGCGGTGTAAATAAGCGCCGCCGCAGATATCTGCCCTATGTTGTGCATGACCGCCGAGAATATCCCTGCAGGAAAAGCTCCCCACGGTTCTTTTATAAATCTGTGCGTGAGCGCCATTGCAGTAAATGATAATATTCCGCCAGCAGATGAAAACAGCAGAGCAGTAAGATTTCCGCTTGTAAGCGCCGAGAGCAGTATACGGCTGATAAGAATAAGCGCCGTATCGTATAAGCTCCAGTTTCCGCCTATGTAGACCGAAAAAAGCACCGGCAGATACGCAAGCCCTATTCTGAATCCCGGTACGGGCAGTACGGGAGGTATCATAGACTCTATTATGAAAAGTGTCAGCGACAATGCGGTTAGCATTGCCGCAAACACAAGCTTTCTAATCGACATGGCTGTTCTCCTGCCGTGACGCCTCTATGCGTATCACAAGTCTGTTGGGAACACAGACTATCGGCTGTACTCCGTCTGAAATGTATGCGGTATGCACGCATATCTTGTCGGGACAATCGGCATCAGTTACCCCGATAGTACCGTCTTTTATCTCAATAGTGTTGCGGGCTCCGTCTTCACCGCTTATTGTGAAGGTCTGATTTTCTGCCGTTGAAAGATCGATGGTCTTTACAAGCTTTCCGCCGCTGTATATGCAGGCGGTATTGCCGTTTTTAATATTGCCTGTTAACAGCAGTGCGAGCAGTGAAAAGAACACTATCGCAATAACGGCGGCGAGGCATATTACTTTGCGCTTATCCATTTTGTGAAGCTCTGAAATCAGCGGCTATGCCTGCGGAAGTTTTTACCGTTCCGTCGTCAAGCGTTATGATATATTCCGCAATTTTGTATTTCTCGTAGAATTGTTCCGTCTTTTCCTGTCCCATTACGAAAAAGGCGGTTGACAGCGCATCGCTTATCAGTCCGTCGGCGGCATAAACGGTACAGCTCTTTATTCCGCTGTCGGCAGGATGTGCAGTAAACGGGTCAATGATGTGATGATATTTTACACCGTCATATTCTACAAATCGTTTTGCACCGTTTGATGTTGCGATAAATCCGTCGTTTACGGCAAGCGTTCCGACAGGGGAGTCGCTCTCGTCAGCCGTGACGGATATGTTCCAGCTATACCCGTCTTTTTTGCCTATAGTAAGTATGCTTCCGCCGAAATCAACAACGGCAGAGGTAACGCCTGCTTTTCTGAGATATGAGTCAAGCATATCCAGAGCGTAGCCTTTTGCGGCGGCTCCGAGATCAATGCTGAAGCCTTCTTCGGTAAAGCTTATTGTTCTGCTTTCATCGTCAAAGGATATGTTTTCGTAGTTTTTTCTGTCTGCAAGTTCTGCAAGTGCGGCATCATCGGGTTTTTTACCGTTATCACTGCCAAAGCCCCATAAACTGCTGATTTCGCCTAAAGTAAAATCAAAAGCTCCGTCTGTAAGCTCGCTTAAATCCTTACAGCTTTTAATAAGCAGATAAGTCGTGTCGCTGACTGAAACGGGGGAATTATATGCTTGCTTATTTAAAGCGGAAATAACGCTGTCGGGATTTGTACGGGACAGCTCCCCGTCAAGAGAATTAAGCATATCGACAGCACCCTCGCATATTTCTTCGGGAGAGTCTGAACTCTCGCTTTCATAGATAGTAAAAGTGATAAATGTATCAAAGGTAAATGCGCTTTTTGTGTACGGCTGATCGTCAGCGCAGGCGGTAAGGGAAGATAAGCACAGAGCCGCCGCAAGTAAAGCCGCTGATAGATATTTTCTTTTCATTTTATCTCCATTCGTTTTATATAACTATTATATACCTTATCGCCGTAAATTTCAACCGATTTTTTACAAATAAAGCCGCAGTATAAAACAGTTGCAATTCTTCTTCGGATATGGTATAATCATTTAGTATGGAATTTTATTATTTGTTTTCGGCTGTGCTTTGCAAAAGGCAGGGCAGTCTGCGGTAAAGGAGTGTCGGAATGTGCGTATAATTGGTATCGATCCGGGATATGCAATAGTCGGCTTCGGTATTGTGGACTACATCGGCGGTAAATTTACCGTGCTTGACTACGGCGCTATCACCACCGACAAGGATACGCCTTTTCCACAGCGGCTGTGCGAGATATACGACGATTATTGCCTTATTCTTGACACGTGGAAACCCGATGCGCTGTCTATTGAACGCCTTTATTTCACCAACAATCAGAAGACGGGTATAGATGTCGCACAGGCAAGAGGCATAATTATGATGGCTGCACAGCAGCGAAACATAGAGATAAACGAGTATACGCCGCTTCAGGTAAAGCAGGCTGTTGTAGGTTACGGTCAGGCGGTAAAAAAGCAGGTTCAGGAAATGACAAGGAAGATACTGAAGCTGAAAACGATACCTAAGCCCGACGATACCGCAGACGCACTTGCTATGACGATATGTCACGGTCAGTCAAGCGGCTCGCTTATAAGAAATCTAAAGACAAATATCTGATGAAAAGAGAGAATTTATGATATACAGCGTAAACGGAACGGTTGAAGTTATCGAGCCTAATCTTGCGGTGATAGACTGCGGCGGAGTAGGCTATGCCTGCAGAACTACGGCAAACACGATATCTCAGCTGAAAATCGGCGAAAAGGCTAAACTGCTTACATATCTTGCGATAAGAGAAGATGCGGCAGAGCTGTTCGGCTTTGCGGATACCGCAGAGCTAAGCTGTTTTAAGATGCTCATATCGGTATCGGGAGTAGGACCTAAAGCGGCGCTTTCGATACTGTCGGGTATGACGCCTCAGTCATTTGCGCTGTGTGTTGCTTCGGGTGACAGCAAGACGCTGACCAATGCGCCCGGCATAGGCAAAAAGACAGCGGAGAGAATTGTGCTGGAGCTTAAGGACAAGGTATCAAAGCAGGATGTTGCCGCAGGCGTAAAGGGTTCGCCTATACCTGTTGTTGCGGCTGCTTCAAATACCGTTGCAGAGGCGGTTTCCGCACTTATGGTACTCGGATATACCAATACGGAAGCAACAAACGCTCTCAGCGGACTTGATCCTGCTTCTCCTGCGGATGAGCTTATCAAGGCAGGTCTTAAGAAGCTTGCAAGATTCTGAAGCATTAACTTTGAAGGGAAAGCGTATAAATGATTGAGAGAAACGATCTTTCGCATATAGAGTCGGAAGCAACGGAGCGAATCGTTGAACCCGGTTTTTCTGCGGAGGATACCGATGTTGAATTTTCGTTAAGACCTAAAAGACTGAACGAATATATCGGTCAGGAAAAGGTAAAGGAAAATCTTCAGGTATATATAGAGGCGGCAAGACGCAGAAACGAGAGCCTTGACCATGTCCTGCTGTACGGCCCTCCCGGACTCGGCAAGACTACGCTTGCAGGCATAATCGCAAATGAGATGGGAGTCAACTTCAAGGTTACATCGGGTCCTGCCATAGAAAAGCCGGGCGAGCTTGCGGCATTGCTCACGGGACTTCAGACAGGCGATGTGCTGTTTGTTGACGAGATACACAGACTGTCAAGACAGGTAGAAGAGATACTTTATCCTGCGCTTGAGGACTGCGTTCTGGATATAATGATAGGAAAAGGCCCTTCGGCGCAGTCGATAAGAGTTGACCTTAACCGTTTTACGCTTATCGGCGCTACTACAAGGGCAGGACAGCTGACAGGACCGCTTCGTGACCGTTTCGGCGTAGTTATGCGCCTTGAGCTGTATACACCCGAAGAGCTGTGCAATATCGTTATGCGCTCTGCGGTAATACTGTCGATACCCTGCGACAAGGGCGGAGCTATGGAAATTGCAAAGAGGTCAAGAGGTACTCCCCGTATAGCAAACCGCCTGTTAAAGCGTGTCCGTGACTTTGCCGAAGTTATGGGCAACGGAAAGATAACAAAAGAAATGGCGGATATTGCGCTGAGCAGGCTTGAGATCGATAAGCTGGGACTTGACAGCCTTGACAAGCGCTTCTTAACAATGATAATAAACGGCTACAACGGAGGGCCTGTCGGACTTGAAACGCTTGCTTCGGCTCTGGGAGAAGAGTCGGTTACTCTTGAGGATGTATGCGAGCCGTATCTTATGCAGCTCGGTTTTATATCAAGGACTCCCAGAGGCAGATGTGCGACTGAGCTTGCGTATAAGCATCTCGGAATTATCCGTGACGGACAACAGCGTTTTGATTGATTTTACTGTGTTTGGAGATTAATAAGGAAGGTTTTAGGTTTATGGGCAGATTATTCGGAACAGACGGTGCAAGAGGTGTCGCCGTTACCGAGCTTACCTGCGAGCTTGCAATGAATATAGGCAGGGCGGCGGCGCTGGTGCTGACAAAGCAGAAGACGCACAACGGCAACGCAAGGATACTTATAGGAAAAGATACAAGAATTTCTTCGGATATACTTGAGGCGGCACTTATAGCCGGAATAACCTCAGTAGGAGCAGATGTCGAACTGCTCGGCGTAGTTCCTACCCCTGCTGTTGCTTATCTTGTCAGATATTATGAGGCAGACGCTGGCGTTATGATATCGGCGTCGCACAACAGCGTAGAGTATAACGGCATCAAGCTGTTCTCGTCAACAGGCTTCAAGCTCCCCGACGAGGTAGAAAACGAGATAGAAGCGCTGATACTTGATACTCCCGAAAAGATGGAGCTTGTTGACGGCGGCAGAGTGGGCAGGGTAAAGACTCTGTACGGTGCAGTAAGCGAATATAACGAGCATCTGCAGTCAACGGTCAAAGGAAAGTTTCAGGGACTGCTTGTTGCTATTGACTGTGCAAACGGCAGTGCAAGCGCAACGGCTGAGTCGCTGTTCTATAAATTCGGCGCAGAGTTTATCTATATAAACGATAAGCCCGACGGACTCAATATCAATGACAACTGCGGCTCAACCCATATGGAACAGCTTGTAGAGCTTGTCAAGAAGCGTGGATGCGATGTGGGCTTTGCTTTTGACGGTGACGCAGACAGATGCCTTGCGGTGGATGAAAAAGGCAACATAATAGACGGCGACAAGCTGATAGCCATACTGTCACGCTATATGAAGGAAATGGGTACTCTTAAGAACAATGCCGCAGTAGTTACGGTCATGAGCAATCTCGGTTTCCATCAGTTTATGAATTCAAATAAGATAGATACCGTATGCACAAAGGTCGGTGACAGATATGTGCTTGAGGAGATGCTAAGCAGCGGATATAATATCGGCGGTGAGCAGTCGGGACATATCATATTCCTCGACCACGCCACGACGGGCGACGGACAGCTTACGGCGGTACAGGTGCTGGAGCTTCTCTCAAAGTGCAAAAGACCGCTGTCACAGCTTGTATGCGATATACCCGATTTCCCTCAGCTGCTTGTTAATGTAAGGATCACCGAAGACAAAAAGGGACTGTGGGACAAGACAGAAAAGATAACTTCCGTAATTGCTAAGGCTGAGCAGGCTATGGGCGAAGACGGCAGGATACTTGTAAGAGAAAGCGGAACAGAGCCGCTTGTAAGAGTTATGATAGAGGGAAAAGATGAAAACGCTGTCAGCTACTGGACTAATCTCATTGCGGATACGGTAAGAGAGTGCCTTTGCTGACAAGAGGAGAAATATGGCTAAGATAGAAGCGGAGTTACACGGAAGCTTTGATATGATACTGATGGATCTTAACAATGCGGTAATGTCCGGCAGTACGAGCGCAACGCTTGAAGAAAGCACGGACATTATTGAAGAAGGAGTCCGCTGTTCCATCCGTGCGTATGAGCGTTACAGCTATTTC
>JAEDNF010000041.1 GCA_016302655.1 Oscillospiraceae bacterium
AGGGGAGCGAGCCCCCTCTCCCCTTTAGGTGTCTCCCGCGATACAGACACTAAGTGCTATGATTGGTATAGCGTGCCCGAGAAGTTTAACCTTTGAAGTTAGCAGTAATTAGATAGAATCACCCAATCCCTTTTTGGATTGTAAATAGTTTTATCGTCAAGCTAAGAGGTGCATCTATTAAGACGCACCTCTTTGTTTATGTATTAAAATAATCAGAACTTATATCCGCACTTAGAGCAGAATTTGCTGTCTGCTTCAAGCTCCGCGTTGCAATCGGGACAAATCAGCTTTTCGGGCTCGGGCGGCGGTGCGCTGAGATTCTCTCCGCAGCCTGAGCAGAATACATCATCGTCCTTCAGCTTTCTGCCGCATTTGGGACATTGGCGGACTTCGGCAGGGACGTTCATGGGGGCGTTATCCGGAGCGTTATTTCTGAGTGGAGTGCTGCATTGCCTACAGAAAGCGTCATCGGGAGCATTTATAAATCCGCATATATTGCAGGGTAAGCCTTGAGGGAACTGCTGATTCATCTGCTGAGGCTGATTCATCTGCTGCTGATACATCTGCTGAGGCGGCATCTGCTGAGGCGGCATCTGCTGAGGCGGCATCTGCTGTCCCTGTATCTGCTGTGGCGGCATCTGTGGAGATTGTTGAGGCTGTCTTGCTCCGCATACTATGCAGAATGCGGATTCGGGCGGAAGCGATGCTCCGCAGGCAACACAACGGATAGTCTTAGGCATTTTTGTATTAGCTCCGCACTTGGGGCAGAAATCAAGATTAAGCGGAATGTTCTCGTTACAGCCGGGACACTGCTTTGTAAGCGGCTTTCCACAGCTTGAGCAGAATGACTGTCCTGCAGGAACTTCACTCTGGCAGTGGGGGCAGATAATATGTCCTGCCGAAGCATTGACAAAATTACCGCCTATGTACATATCCTTACCGCCCGAAGCAACATATCGTTCAATATGTGCAAATATCTCTCCGGGCAGTTTTTGCTGCTGTACAGTTCCTACTATAGAAGTAACCGCAAGAGGAGCAAACACAAACCAACCGATAACGCCTGCACCTATCTTATCAGACCACTGAGCGTTACCTATATTAACGAGAATGCCGTTTCCTGCATCTGATATCTGGACTTCTATCGCAGACGCCATGCCGGCAACTTTTTTCCAGCTGTCGTCATCTTTAGCCTGAACTACATATCCTTCTCCGGCTTTTCCGCCTTGTACGACAAGCCCTTTTGAAGAACGAAGAAAATTCTGTACCGATCTTCCTATGCCGTCTACGGTAACGCCGTTTACTTTTTGAAATACTCTTGATTCTGCCATAACGGCACCTCCCTAAGATATACTACCGATATTTTAGCATTTTGTTTTCAAACTGTCAATATAATACAGCTTGTTTTGTGCATATACCACAAAAACGGTGTTTGTGATTTGGCAAAAAAGAACTTCCGATCCCGTAAAAGTACAGAATCGGAAGTAAAAATAAGGGGTAGAATGCTTTCAGCAGATAGGGAGTTCTGCTGTATTTATATTGTAGCATTGTTTGAGTCCGATAAAACGGACAGCTCCCAGTAATATTTCCTGTTGCACACCGGAAAATCGTCCATTACACCGTGTTCCGGGTCGTAGAATGTTCCGTCACAGTATAATGACCAATGCCAGCATCTCGGAGTTTCAAGGCTCAGCAGGCAAAGCGGCGGAAGCTCCTGCTTGTTGTTTACGGCAATGCGCTTGTCGCTGATATTTACGCCGTGTTCTCTGAATGTCCTCTTCATCTCGGCAAGCGTAGTTTCACGGTCGTTTGAAAGATAATCGGCTATTTCTTCGGCAGTCTTGCCCAGTACCATCGCAAGCACCGCCTGACCGCACTGAAGGTCGGTCGGTTCGTGAATATATCTGATAGTCATACGGTTTTTCTGCTTTTGCACAGCTCCTTTCAGAGTATTGCTCCGTATAACTATGATACACTATTACGGTCGGTCGGTCAACAGGCAGAAGAAAAAAATCAGTCTTTTACCAGTGAAGAAGTATTATCCGATTCGACGCTTCCGCTGTTGGCATCGCCTCCGTATACTGCGTTTTTCAGTAGTTCAAAGCTGTCGAGAAGCTCTTCTTCCGACAGGTCGCCGAGCGCCGTTATCTGCTCGGTAGTAAGATATCCGCTGAGCTTCTGCGCCATATCGGGAGTCAGTCCCGACTCGGCAAGAGCGTCAATATCGCTTGCGGTAAGCTGCTGGGCAAGAGTTTCAAAAGCCGAGTTTACGGTGCTGTTTTCGCTGTAGACTATAGCGGCTGTTGCGTTTGCTTTAGGTATCTGCATTCCGTTTGAGTCTATTGTGTACTCGCCGTCAAGCAGAAGCTCGCTTACGGTGCAGAACTCGAAGCCCTGCTCGCTGAGGTTCTTAAGTACGGTGGGAAGAGCCTTTGTTGTGTTTTCAAGGTCGTTGTGGAATAAAAGAATTGAGCCGCCTGTTATATTTACGGTCGTTCTTTCAATTATCGTTTCGGGTGAAGGTTTATCCCAGTCGATACTGTCCTTGTTCCATTGTATAGCGCTCATACCCATACCGAATATCGTGGTCATTGACTTGTCATCATATTCTCCGTAAGGGGCACGGTACAGAGTTGGTTCACACCCCGTGATCATCTTTATCTTGCGTGAACATTCTTTTGTATCTGCAATAAGGTCGTTCACATTCATACCTTTGATATGAGGGTGCTTGTCGCTGTGGTTGGCTATCTCGTGACCGGCTTCGCTGAGCTTTCTTATATCATCGGGATATTTGTCGGCAAATTCTCCCGTTACAAAGAAAGTAGCCTTGACTTTTGCCTCAGAGAGTATGGAAATAAGCTCGTCGGTGTTGCTGTTTCCCCACGCACAGTCAAATGTAACACTTATCATATTGTCCGACCGCTTTACGCAGTATATCGGCAAGCGTATGTTTTCCGCCCCCGTATCTATAGACGAGAGTATAGCAAATACTCCTATCGCTATCCCCGTAACCAGCACTAAAATGAACATGACCGCGCGTATCAGTCTGCGCTTGGTCATAGTCATAACGAACATAATTATTCCTCCTTGTATCGTTTTTAGAATTATATGCGCGTGTCCCGTACAAAATGACAAGCAGGCATTTAAAATTTCTTTGTTTATTCTTTATGCGGTATAGCATTTATTTACCCTTTCTTTACTGTACTTTTTCTTGACATCACGGCGTAAAAATAATATAATAAATACTGGTACAGTGCGTACATTAAAAGCAAATCGTGAAAAGGACGGAAAAGCCTTGTTTACTGATATAGATGATCTCAGAATAAACTATACCGATTGCGGCAGCGACAGCGGTAAAGGTACGGTGCTTCTCCTGCACGGCTGGGGGAGCAATATCACGCTGTTCAAAAACATCGTGGATATGCTTAGCCCGCATATGAGAGTGTTAGCTCCCGATATGCCCGGCTTCGGAGAGAGCGACGAGCCGAAAGAAGCGTGGTGCGTTGACGATTATGTCGATTTTATCGGAAAGTTCTGCGAAAAGACAGAGATAAAGCCGACGGTGGTTTTAGGTCACAGCTTCGGCGGCAGAGTTATTATAAAGGCGGTCACAAGAGAGCTGCCCGTTCTGTCTCCCGAAAAGCTGATACTTACCGACAGCGCAGGAATAAAGCCCAAGCAGAGTACGGCATCAAAAATAAAAACACGGACATATAAGATGGGAAAGGCTGTAATGAGCACAGCTCCGATGAAAAAGCTGTTCCCGAATGCTGTTGAGAATATGAGAAACAAGCGGGGAAGCGCAGACTATCTTGCGGCATCTCCAGTTATGAGAGCAACGCTTGTTAAAGTCGTAAACGAAGACCTTACGGAGCTTTTGCCGAAGATAAAGCAGTCTACGCTTCTTATATGGGGCGATAAAGACGATGCCACACCGCTTTCCGACGGAGTAAAGATGAGCGAGCTTATAAAGGACAGCGGACTTGTTACTATAGAAAACGCAGGACATTATGCATTCCTTGACGGTTGGTATACATTCTCAAGAGTGCTTGCATCCTTCCTTGAAATAAAGTAAGAACGGAGAATTTGTTTTGGATATATTATCGATAATCTCGGTGTCGGTGCTCGGCATTACGCTGTGCATTTCGTGCGTTGTTAATTTCCTTCACTATATTCATATGTTCCAGCTTAACTCCTACCATGCGGTTGAGCAGTTCAGATGGATAGGCATAAACATAAAGAGCGTTTTACTCCGCCATATATTTACTGTCGGCGCTGTACTGATGTTTGTTGTATTTGGCGATATAAGACCGTCAACCTGCTTGCTTGCGGCGGCGTTTTTATGGATAGGTCTTATTTTCTCTGCACCGAAAAAAGCTAAGAAAAAGCTCGTTTTCACTCCGAGAGTGATAAGAATGACTGTTACATCGGCAATAGTTTATATTGCTGTTATCCTGCTTGTTCTTTTGCTTGCGGGAGCCGGTTCGCTGTCATTTGCGCTTATAATGACGGTGCAGATACTGACGCTGTTTATTGCGGTGATAGCCAATGTTATCAATAAGCCGATTGAATATATGATAAACCGTCATTATATCAATGACGCCAAGAGGATAATAAACGAGCTTCCCTTGCTGACCGTAGTGGGACTTACGGGAAGCTACGGCAAGACCAGCACAAAGTTCTATCTTGAAAAACTACTCGGAGCTAAATACAATGTGCTTATGACCCCCGAAAGCTACAACACGACAATGGGTGTAGTCAAGGTGGTAAGGGGTCAGCTCAATGCCACACATGATATATTCCTGTGTGAGATGGGTGCAAAGAATGTCGGCGAGATAAAGGAAATATGCGATATCGTAAAGCCGAAGCACGGTATTATTACCTCCATAGGCCCTCAGCATCTGGAAACATTCAAGTCGGTTGACAATATCATAAAGACCAAGTTCGAGCTTGCTGACAGCCTGCCCGATGACGGAACGATATTCCTCAATTTCGACAATGAATATATAAAAAATCACGACTGCAAAAAGAACAAGGTGACTTATTCGCTCGGCGGCGGCACAGATTATTATGCCGATAATATCACCGTCAGCGAGAACGGCACGCAGTTTGTTCTGCATCACGGAAGTGAAGAAAAGCAGTTTACAACAAAGCTTATCGGCAGTCACAATGTGCAGAATATAGTAGGCGCTATAGCAACGGCAAATACGCTCGGTGTACCGCTTGCCGACCTTGTTATCCCTGTAAAGCGCCTTGAGTGCGTACCGCACAGACTTCAGATAATCAAAGGCACGAATAAGACTATCATAGACGACGCATTCAACTCAAATCCCAGCGGAGCAAAGGCGGCGCTTGATACGCTCGCCGTATTTGACGGATACAAGATACTTGTTTCACCGGGTATGGTTGAGCTTGGCGAGAAGGAGTACGAGCTGAATAAGCAGTTCGGAAAACAGGCGGCTGATGTCTGTGACTTTGTTATCGCAGTAGGCGAGAGGCAGGCGGTTCCTATAGTTGACGGACTTAAGGAAAACGGCTACCCCGATGATAAAATGTATGTTGCAAAGAGTCTTAACGAGGCTCTTATAAAGGTGGAAAATATAAAGACAGGCGGAGCAAAGAAGATAGTTCTGCTTGAAAATGACTTGCCCGATAATTATTGATAAGGCAGTCGGGAAAAGAAAAGGGAGATACTATGGATGCATTTTGCGATTACTGCGGAGCAAAGCTTGATGTAGAAAACGATAATTGCTG
The DNA here is from genome assembly GCA_016302655.1 of Oscillospiraceae bacterium. Taxonomy (GTDB): domain Bacteria; phylum Bacillota; class Clostridia; order Oscillospirales; family Ruminococcaceae; genus Ruminiclostridium_E. The sequence goes on from JAEDNF010000041.1 coordinate 5,752, forward strand.
TGCTCAGTGCGGCGCACCGTTTGACGACAACGAGAGCGTAAAGCAATATCGCGCGGAAAAAAAGCGCAGAGAAGAACAGCAGAGAAATCTTGAAGAGATGAGATTAAGGCAGCAGCAGTCGCAGTATTATCAATCAAGACTGAATGTTCAGCCAAGTTCTTCATCACAGCAGAATGCTCATGTTGACAGAGCAAGGAAGATCGTAGTAATTGTTGTAATATTAATGTTCTTTGGACCTGTGCTTCTCGGAATGGTGGGAGGAATATTAGGCGTTGTTTTTGATGTGGTAGACGATTTGAACGATGATGCCGAATATACCACCAGAAAGCCTATCACCACCTTTGCTTCTACATCGGATATTGTTCATGAAAATGTTGAAGTAAGCTTCAACGAGACCGCCGAGCTTGACGAGTACAGCTTTATATGTGATGAGGTTTACAGAACGGAAATAAAGTACGGCGGAGCAGACAAGGGTTATATGTATGTTGTATTCCACATCAAAGTCAAGAATACAAGTGACACAAAGATTTGGCTCAACAATGAGCTCAATTGCATATATGATGGGGATATAAGCTGTGACAAGGCGTGGGGACTTGAGGAAAAAAGTTTCAACACCTATGCTTCACTTTCTGCAGGGCTTGGAACAGACGGATATATCTGCTACATAGTTCCCGACAAGGCGGACAGCGTGATTATTGCATACGGCGATTATCTCAGAGTGAATATTGATCTTCGCAATATCGAAGACAGAAGAACAGACAGCAATACAGAATCAGATACATAATTTTTATAAAAAGAAAGGACAGACGGCTATGAAAATAAGAGTAGGCGTGTTTTTCGGAGGAAACAGCGTAGAGCATGAGGTGTCGATTATATCCGCACTTCAGGCGTGCAACTCCATAAACAAGGATAAATATGAGGTAATACCCGTATATATTGCCAAGAATAACGAGATGTATGTCGGTGAAAATATAGGTAAGATATCGGCATACAAGGATCTTAAAGCTCTGCTTAAGGAGAGCAAGAGGGTAATTCTTGTAAACGACGGCGGAAAGGTACAGCTTGTGCTTTATCCCGGTAAAAAATTCGGAAGTAATGTATATTCTGCTATCGATGTGGCTTTCCCCATAGTACACGGCACTAATGTTGAGGACGGTGTTTTTCAGGGTTATCTGCAGACTATCGGAGTGCCTTATGTCGGCTGTGATGTTATCTCATCGGCGGTAGGTATGGATAAGTATGTAATGAAGACCGTCTTTAAGGATAACGGCATACCCGTGCTTGACGGTATTGTTGTCCATATCAGCGACTTTGCAAAAGATGAAGAGGCAACAAAGGCGGCTATTAAAGAAAAGATATCATATCCTCTTATAGTAAAGCCGATAAACTTAGGTTCAAGCGTCGGAATAATGATAGCGCACAATGACGAACAGCTTGACGAGGCGCTTGACAATGCGTTCACCTACGCTTCAAAGCTGCTTATCGAGCCTGCAATAACAAATCTTAAGGAAGTCAACTGCTCTGTTTGCGGCGACTATGCGACAGCTCACGCATCCGAATGTGAAGAACCGGTAAATACCGATGAAATACTAAGCTATGAAGATAAGTATATCGCAGGCGACAAGGGCGGAAAGTCAAGCGGTATGGCAACGCTGAAAAGAAAGATACCTGCCGATATATCCGACGAAACAAGAGAGCAGATACGCACTCTTGCCGTTAAGGCGTTCAGGTGTCTGGGTGCGTCGGGTACTTCAAGAATAGACTTTATGATAGATATGGACAACGGCAATGTATATCTCAACGAGATAAATACAATACCCGGAAGCCTTGCTTTTTATCTGTGGGAGCCTGTTGGAGTAAAATATCCCGACCTGCTTGACGAGATGATCTCTCTTGCGTTAAAGCGTGAAAGAGAGAATAAGGCGCTCACCTTCAGCTTTGAGACAAATATTCTTGACGGCTTTACGGGCGGAAAGCTCGGCGGCAGTAAGGGCGGAAAACTTTAATACTGAGGAGCAATATGAAAAAGGCGTATATAATAAATCTTAAATACGGAATATGGGAAAATCAGCTCTGGCTTGAAGCCGATGACACTCCCGAAATGCAAAAGGCGTGGGAAAAAGCTAAAAGCGGTCTTTCCGATCTTGCTTCTTCCTGCCAGAGTCCCGGCGATTATTTCAGCAAGGCTGTAGAATGTTTCGGTTCAGCCGGATTTGTAAGAATCCAGAAATGAAAGAGATAATAGTATCCGAAAATGACAGCGGTCAGCGAATTGACCGTTTTCTGTCCAAAGCATTTCCCCTGAGTCAAGGGCAGATTTGCAAGCTTGCACGAAAGAAGTGTATCAAGCTCAACGGAAAGCGGTGCGAGCCGAATACGCACATTGCGCAAAACGATGTTATAAGGCTTTTTGTCCCCGATGAAATGCTGATACCGAAAACTGCTTCTCCCGACGATTTTTTATCTGCTTCAACTGATATAGATATCGTTTATGAGGACGAAAACATACTGCTTGTCGATAAGCCTGTGGGTATGGTAGTACATGAGGACGACAGCGGAGACAGCGACACGCTGATAAACCGTATAAAGAGCTATCTTTATCAAAAGCAGGAATATCATCCCGAAGACGAGCTTTCCTTTGCACCTGCGCTGTGCAACCGCATAGACCGCAACACCTGCGGAATAGTCATAGCGGCAAAGAATGCGGAGTCGCTTCGTATCCTCAATCAGAAGATAAGAGACAGAGAGCTTACAAAGCTGTATCTTTGCATTGCCTGCGGAAAGGTAGAGCCTAAGAGCGCATTGCTTACAGCCTATCTTGAAAAGAACAGCGAGAACAATACCGTTAAGATATCCGATAAAAAGACTAAGGATAATCTTACGATAAAGACAAAGTACAGAGTGCTCGGGTTTAACGGAGAAAATTCTCTGCTCGAAGTCGATTTACTTACGGGAAGAACACATCAGATAAGAGCGCATCTTGCATATATCGGTCATCCCTTACTTGGTGACGGGAAGTACGGAAGCAACAAGCTGAACAGGAAATACGGCTATAAATATCAGGCGCTGTGCAGTTATGAGCTGAGGTTTAAGTTCACTACCGACGCAGGCAGACTGGCTTATCTTGACGGAAAGTGCTTTAAGGCAAAGCTGCCCGATTTTGCAAAGCAGTTTGATATTTCACTTGAAAACACTTGACACTCGCATTATGTTATGCTATAATTACCTTATCTTAAGGGAGTAGATGGCGAAATATCGTGGCAAGTCAACATACTGACCGCAAGGTCTGGCTTGTCTTAAACATTGAGACTTGAGTACAGGATAGCTGTACTTAGGTCTTTTTTATTTTTCATTTTCGGATAAGCTCCCGCATATATTATTTCGGAGGACAAAATATGGGACTTGTTGAACTGTTTCTTATTGCTGTGGGATTATCAATGGACGCTTTTGCGGTTTCTGTCTGCAAGGGATTATCCGAGCGCAGTCTGAGGGCAAAGCATTATTTTATCATAGGTGCGTGGTTCGGCGGATTTCAGGCGCTGATGCCGCTCATAGGCTATTTGTTAGGCTCGGCGTTTGAACAGTATATCACTTCGTTTGACCACTGGGTAGCTTTTGTATTGCTCGGACTTATCGGCGGAAATATGATAAGAGAGGCCTTTTCAAAAGATGAAGAAGATCAGGACGCTTCTTTCGGCTTCAAAACTATGCTGCTGCTTGCGATAGCTACAAGCATTGACGCCCTTGCGGTAGGTATAACATTCGCTCTGCTTCCCGATGTCAATATATTTGCCGCAATATCGCTTATCGGAGTAACGACTTTTGTCCTCTCGGCAATCGGACTTAAGGTAGGAAATGTATTCGGTGCGAAGTATAAAGCTAAAGCCGAGTTTGTCGGCGGTGTTATACTAATTCTTATCGGTACGAAAATTTTGCTTGAACATCTCGGGGTTATAAATTTCTGATAGGTGCAAGAAATCTGCCGCATCTTCGGCAGATTCAGCTTGTCGAAAAAGTATCTATTTCTGTAAATAGAACAAATTCTCTATCCCTAACCCCAAACCCCTTCCCCTCGGGA
>JAEDNF010000305.1 GCA_016302655.1 Oscillospiraceae bacterium
ACCGAAATCTGCTTTTCCATGACGACAAATCCGTCGGCGTTTTTTCTTTCATAAGCGTAATAATCATCAATGCCCGAAAAGACTTTTTCTATGACGGGAGCATCGTTTTCCCATATCTTATACTGCACGGGGATATATCCGCAGTTTATGTAAAACCGCTCAACATATCCGCCTGCAGAGCCTACAGATACAGACGGTGCGCCGTAGTCTGCCGCCGCCTTTTCAAAAGCACCCAGCAGCAGCTTTCCGTATCCCTGCTTCTGATAATCGTATCTTACTGCGATGCCGTCAAGCATAAACGAATCGTCATCGGGATGCTCTATGCTTCTGAGCCAGCCGAATGCAACTCCTGCTACTTCGCCATTTTTTATAAGCGCAACAAAGCCTTTAGGGAAAAGCTCCGAATAGCAGTTCATCTTCTCCTGACTGCTCCCGGGGAGGTACTCATTTGCAAGAGCGAAAAAGCCGTCTTTTTGGCTTGCGGACAACTCATTTATGGATTTTACCGATAATTCTTCCATCGTGTATGATCTCTCTTCATCTTACACGGCGTCCAGACCGTAATTCTTTATAAAATCGTGATAGAATATTATCGCTCTTTCAAGTGATTCTACATTAATGTTCTCGTTTACTGCGTGTGCGCTGTTAAGCTGATGCCCCGTCATCATAAGCGGAACAAATCTCAGCACGCAGTCGCAAATCTTGGTATAATGGCGTGAATCTGTGCCTGCAAGCATTACATAAGGTATCTGAGGAATATCGCCGAAGGTTTCTTTTATACGCTTTTTTACATATTTATATGCATAGCAGTTCATATTCGCCATAGGCGCTATATCAAAGCCTGTAAGCATTTCCATAGTTATGCCGAGCTTATCACAGATTTTGCCGAGCTTCTTATATGACTGCGGCAAAGGCTCGTGCACCATAAATCTGCAGTTTGCGGTAACGCTTGCCGTCTCGGGTATCACATTCGCACCCTTGCTTCCCTCTGCCATAGTAAATACACAGGTAGTCTTTACCACTGCGCCAGCAGGACCGCCTATCCTGTGCATTATGTACGGCGCTATCGGCGCAAACAGCCACAGATTACCGTACAGAAAACGGTGCTTGAAATGATGCATATACGGCGCCATAGCCTTGTACTGCACTCTTGCAGGTTTTGTTATCCGCTTTTTGAACGGATTTTTGTGATCTATTATATACATCAGCTTTGACAGCCTTGAGAACGGATTGTTATTGAACGGAACGCTTGCGTGTCCGCCTCTGCTCTTAGCGGTGAACTTTATGTTGGCTCTTCCCTTTTCGAGTATGCCTATCATAGCATTATGAGCTACCATTCTGCCCTTAGCCGAGTCCTCATACGCCATTACAGAGCCGCCCTCGTCCATGACAAGATCGAAATGTATGCCTTTTTCATAGAGATATTCAACGGTTTTTACCGCACCGTCGCCTGTTATCTCCTCATTGTTCGAGCTTGCAACATACACATCGCACAAAGGCGTAAAACCTTCTTTTATAAGCTCCTCTACGCTCTCAAGAATAGCGCATAATGCGCCTTTGGTATCTACCGTACCTCTTCCCCATATCTTTTTCTCGGCGATCTCTCCCGAAAAGGCGTCGTACTTCCACTTTCCGTCAGCAGGAACGACATCCTGATGCGACATAAGGCATATAGGATTTCTGCTGCTGTCTTTTCCTTTCCATCTGAAAAGCAGAGCGCCGTCTATATCGGTACGCTCGCAGACGCGATGAATATTCGGATACAGCTTTTCGAGCAGATCGTGAAACCTGTATATCTGCGTCTTATCGGTATTTCCCCGTATGCTTACTGTAGGAACTTTAATTATCTCTGACAAATGAGCCGCATGAGTATCGGTATCTATGCCGTCTTTATAAGTATCAAACGGCTTGTCATCCGCAAAATCTTTTTTCATCACGACCGCCCTTATTGCCGCAACCAAGACAAGCACGGCAAGCAGAGCCGCTATCCCGCCGATTATATACAGTACAACCGCTAAAGCTTCCACAACTATTTCCCTTTTCAACAATATATGATACAGCACCGGACAAGCTGTATAAGCCTGCGGTGCTGTTTTTATTCTATCACACATTGTCGGTTTTTGCAATAGCGGAGTTTATTTTTCCTTTACGG
>JAEDNF010000042.1 GCA_016302655.1 Oscillospiraceae bacterium
GGTTCGGTTGGAATAGAAAATGGTAACTTTTTCGATGCGGTAGCATCACTGTATAGTGACGGCACTAAGCTTATCGGCGGTGGAATCATAGGCGGTCTTCCAGCTTGGCTTCTTTTACTGTTCGGTAATGTCGGTGCAATAGTAATAATAATACTTATTGCTTTTGTATTTATTATGCTGATAAGCAGAAAAACCCTTATTGATTTTCTCGGAGCAGTCGGCAAGCCTGTAAAAAAAGCGGCTGTTAATGCGAAAGAAAAGCGCGCTGTACGTAAAGAAGAGATGGAACTGTTAAGACAGGAGCAGGAACAGGAACAGCTGAGAATTCAGTCAGAAGAAGCCGAAAAGAAAAATCGTCTAAGCCAACTTGAAATGAATACTGTCGGAAGCAGTCCTAAAGCTACTCTTGAAGATAAGCACGCCGAAAGTACAAAAGAACAGAAAAAAGAAAGCAATGCCTTTATAAATGAGCTTAATAATTACAACGGAATAGTATCTCCAAAACCCGAAGAGGCAGTAAAGCCGGGTAATGAAAAGTTACCGGAAATAGCACCTGAAACCGACATACATACTTCTTGTGAAAAACTGCCGGATCTTCCTGCACAGATAGCCGCAATAGATAATCGTTCCGAAAATATCAGCGAAGGTAGCAATACTGCAATAGGAACAGTAGCAGTATCATCAAATCCGGAGTATGACTATCCTCCGTTACCAGATTATCCTCCCGAGGAGGTAAATCCTGTTGAAGCGGCACTTGATTCGTTCATAGAAGAGACAAGCAATGAACAAATTGAAGTGAGACAAAGGGAAGAACGCTTTATCAGCGATATAAATATTCCCCCTGTCGAAACTGATATACAGCCTGATGAACAGCAGAATAAAAATGAAACCTCAAGTGAAGATGGAGAGGAAAAATATTACTATATTATCAACGAAACCGAAGAGCATGTTCTTCCTCCTACCACCTTACTTGATGATGTTATACCAAATAAGAAGCAGGAGCATATTGAAAAAGAACTTGAAACAAATGCAACTGTTATTGTGGATGCTTTGCGCAGCTTTGGTGTTCAGACTAAATGCATCGGCACTTGCAGAGGTCCATCTGTTACAAGATATGAGCTTCAGCCTGCTGCTGGCGTGAAGATATCCAAGATAACGGGACTTGCTGATGATATTGCACTTAACCTTGCTTCTTCCGGTGTTCGTATAGAGGCGCCTATTCCGAATAAACCGGCAGTAGGAATAGAAGTGCCCAACAAGATCAGAGACACCGTATCCTTCAGAGAGCTTATAGAAAGCTCCGATATAGCAGATAAGAAGAGCAAGCTTGCCGCTGTACTGGGTAAGGATATTTCCGGGGAAATAATAATTGCCGATATTTCCGAGATGCCCCATCTGCTTATTGCAGGTACGACAGGTTCAGGTAAGTCGGTATGTATGAACTCTATTATAATGTCTATACTGTTCAGAAGCACGCCCGAAGAGGTGCGCTTTATCATGATAGACCCTAAGGCAGTTGAGTTTATGTCTTATAACGGTATTCCTCAGCTTCTTATTCCTGTTGTTACCGATCCTAAAAAGGCCGCCGGTGCACTCGGTTGGGCGGTAAGTGAAATGCTCAGGCGTTATAATATCTTCTCGGAATATAACACCCGTAATATCCACGGATACAATACTCTTGCAGACAAAGATCCCGAAATGAAAAAGATGGAGCAGATTGTAATTTTCATCGACGAGCTTGCCGATTTAATTATGACTTCTAAAAACGAAGTTGAAGACAGTATTTGTCGTCTTGCCCAGATGGGAAGAGCGGCAGGTATGCATCTTGTAATAGCAACGCAAAGCCCGAGAGTCGATGTAGTAACAGGACTTATCAAAGCTAATATACCGAGCAGAATAGCGCTTAAAGTAAGCTCTGGCATCGACAGCCGTACTATTATGGACGAGCAGGGCGCTGAGAAGCTTCTCGGAAGAGGTGATATGCTTTTCCGTTCTATATCTATGCCCAAGCCTGTGCGTGTTCAGGGTTGCTGGATATCCGATAAAGAAGTTGAGCGTGTTGTTAATTTCCTTAAACATTCATTTACACTTGATTACGATGATGAAGTAATCAAAGAAGTTGAACGGCACGCAGAACTTGTAAAGACTAACGATAAAGGTCAAGACAGCGCTTCTGCCATAGAGAGCGGAGATATTGATGTAAGCGATGATAAACTTGAGGACGCTATCCGCATTGTTGTCGAGAACGGACAAGCAAGCGTCAGCACCCTCCAGCGAAAGCTTAAGCTCGGATTCGGCAGAGCCGCAAGACTTGTCGATGTCATGGAGGAGATGGGAATAGTAGGCCCATCACAGGGAAGCAAGCCCAGAGAAGTGCTAATGACAAAAGAACAGTACTATGAGCGTCAGATGAATAAACAACAGTAAGGAACGAGTGATTAATTAATGCCTTTTTTGCCTATTTCAAAACAGGATATGAAAGACAGAGGAATAGAACAGCTTGATTTTATCTGTATTACCGGCGATGCCTATGTCGATCATCCTTCATTTGGAATTGCCATAATATCAAGAATGCTTGAGAGCTGCGGCTGTAATGTCGGTATAATTGCTCAGCCTGTTACCGATGATGATTTTAAGAAGCTTGGAGAGCCTAAGTATTGTTTTCTTGTGACAGGCGGTAATATTGACAGTATGGTGTCTAATTATACCGTGTTTAAAAAGAAGCGTTGGGATGATGCATATTCGGAAGGCGGCAAGGGCGGAAAAAGGCCTGACAGGGCAGTGACGGTTTATTGCAAAAGCCTTAAACGACTGTTTCCCGATAAGGAAATTGCGATAGGTGGACTTGAGGCAAGTCTGCGCCGCTTTGCTCATTACGACTACTGGGCGGATAAGGTTATGCCATCTATACTTGTAGACAGCGGTGCAAGCTTGCTTATGTACGGAATGGGCGAGCTAACTATCGTTCAGCTATACAGAGAACTGGCTCAGGGCAAGAAATTGTCAGAGATTCACAATATTAAAGGTACCTGCTATCTTACCGAACCTATAAATACTCCCATTGGAGCTGTTCAGTGCGACAGTTACGAAATCGTTAGCGAGAATAAAAAAGCGTATGCAAAATCCTGCCGTCAGCAGTATGACGAGCAGGACGAGGTTTACGGCAGAACTATAGTACAGCGTCACGGAAATATGATGCTTGTACAGAATCCGCCTCAGAGAAGTCTTACTCAAAGTGAGTTTGATAAGGCGTATGAACTGCCGTATATGAAGACATATCATCCTTGCTATGAAAAAGGCGGTGGAGTACCCGGAATAAAAGAAGTAGAGTTTTCAATAACTCATAACAGAGGCTGCTTCGGTTACTGTAATTTCTGTTCTATTGCTCTTCATCAGGGCAGACGGATACAGACACGAAGCGAGCAGTCGGTTATAAATGAAGCAATAGACCTTACCAAAAGACCGGGATTCAAAGGTTATATCCATGATGTAGGCGGTCCTACAGCCAACTTCCGCCGTACTTCCTGCGACAAGCAGGACAAGGCAGGTCTTTGCAAAGGGAAAAAGTGTCTCGCTCCTGAGCCTTGCCCTGCGCTTAAGGTTGACCATAGCGAGTATCTTGCTTTGTTGAGAAAACTCCGTTCTCTTGATAAAGTCAAGCGTGTATTTATTCGTTCAGGTATAAGATACGACTATATGATGAAGGATAAAGATGATGAGTTTTTTAAAGAGCTTGTCGAACATCATGTCAGCGGTCAGCTAAAAGTAGCACCTGAGCACGCAAGCAACAAGGTGCTTGATCTTATGGGCAAGCCTCATATTGAAGTATATGAACAGTTTGAGAAGAAGTTCTATAAATACACTAAAGAATGTAATAAAGAGCAGTATCTTGTCCCGTATCTGATGTCATCGCATCCCGGATGTACGATAAAAGAAGCTGTTGAGCTTGCTGTATTTCTCAAAAAGCACAACATAAGACCCGAGCAAGTGCAGGATTTTTATCCTACCCCCGGTACTATATCAACGGCGATGTATTACACAGGACTTGATCCTTATACTATGAAAGAGGTATATGTACCTCGTGAACCTCACGAAAAGGAAATGCAGAGAGCGCTTCTTCAGTATTTCAAAAAAGAGAACAAACAGATTGTAGCGAAGGCGCTTATAAAAGCCGGCAGAACCGACTTAATCGGCTATGGAAAGGAGTGCCTGATAACACCTGACGGATTGTCTTTACCTCAAGACAGAAAAGGAACGGCAAAGAATGGCAAAAACTCCTCTTCAAAAGCAAAGACGCATCAACGACAAGGCAATCAAAGCGGCGGCAGGAGTAAAAACAAACAGAAAAAGCGTTAGTATCGCTGTCCTCTGTATTGCCGTTGTTGCTTGTACAGCTATTTTTATAACGCTGAACAGCATATGGTTTCATATAGATGGATTCCCGGTTTGGAGTGAACTTTTCGCATATAGTGAACCTATTGTAGATAATCCTTCGAAAAATGAAGTGCAAGTGCATTTTATCGATGTAGGGCAAGGTGATAGCACACTTATTATGACTGAAAAGTATAACATTCTTATCGATGCCGGTGAGCGTGATATGGCAGGAAAGGTTTTCTCTTATCTAAGAGCTAACAGTGTTGATAAACTTGATTTCGTTATATGTACGCACCCTCACTCAGATCATATTGGAGGCATTTCTTCGGTTATCGGGGAGATTAATACCGGAACGGTTATTATGCCGGAAATACCCGATGAATATATTCCTGTTACTTCAAGTTATACCGATTTGCTGAGAAATATTGAAGAACAGTCTTTGGATGTCAGATATCCTGCTCAGAATGAAATGCTGAAGCTTGATGATAACACTTATATTACTTTTCTTTCATCGGTAGGAAATTATGAGGAGCTGAATAATTACTCCATAGTATGTAAACTTGTACACGGAGAGAATTCATTCTTATTTACCGGTGATATCGAGTCAGAAGCGGAAGAAGCAATAGTACGCAGCGGCGCAGATGTTTCTGCCGATGTTCTGAAAGTTCCGCATCACGGAAGCTCAACATCCAATAGTTATTACTTTTTGAAAAATGTCAGACCGGAATATGCTGTGTTTGAAGTTGGAGCTTTTAATGATTATGGCCATCCGCACAATGCTGTTCTTCGTCGCTATGAAGAATTCGGATGCAAAATATACCGTACCGATCGCTATGGTTCTGTAGTATTTATTAGCAACGGAAGAGATATTGATGTAATTACGGAGAAGACTTATGCTGATAGTTGACCGATTTGAAGGCGATAAAGCAATTGTATTTGACGGAGAAGAACAGCTTGTCATCAGCAGGGAAGAGTTTAATGTTTCTGTTCGTGAAGGTGATGTTGTTTTCAAAGATAAAAGCGGTATATATGTTTCGGATAAAACAGCTACCGATAGAAGACGACAAGAAAACCTTGATCTGCTAAAACGCATATTTAATAAAGAAAGAAACGGCTGATGGTCAGCCGTTTCTTTCGTATATTAAAAGGCCGCAACCTTATGATTGCGACCTTTTTTGTTAATTTAATCAGGAGTTACCGCTTGTGATAAGACCGTTGTAATAATCGATCTGCTTATCAATAGCACCGATATTTGCTTCACGCATCTGAGTCCATGACTGACCTGCGTATGTTTCGTTTTCGAGTTCGAACAATGTGTTGCCGAGTATATCCTTAATTATCTGACCTGTTGTTTCGTCAAGACCGTAAGGCTCGTCAACTACAGCATTGAAGTTTGTAACTGTTTTGAAGCTCATAAGGAAGTCATACATTTCATCTGTGTACTTCTTATTCTTCATTATGCTTTCCTTAGTTGTTGCCTTGAGGTCTTCGTCAGTGTTGCTAAGACGGCAGCAGTTGATAAATACCGATGCCTGTTTAGCATATTTAGAACCTGCAGGAACAAGATAACCGAACGCTGTCATGGAATAGTAATATTCATCTGCTTCGGGATCTCTGGGGAAGGGAACAAAGAAGATATCAAGTGTATCATCTTTTGTCATTGCTCTTGCATAGTTTGTGATTATCCATTCACCCATTGCCTGGAATGCGGCAGTACCGCCCTTTATAGGTTCTTCAGATACATCTAACATATCTTCGGGGAACTTAGCAAGACCTTCTTTTTTAAGGTTCTGCATGAAGTTTGCGGCTCTGTCAACATTTGCGTTGTTGAAGTTGCTTACAAGCTTTCCGTCTTCTGCGATAGAAATAAGAGGAGTACCTGTCGTATCAATGAATGCCTGTGCTGCATATGCTGTAGCACCGTAAAGACCGGTTCTCTCGCCGTTAACATCGGAGTCTATGAACTTACGGATGCAGTCTGTCATAGTATCCCATGTCCAGTTGCCTTCATCATATAACTCCTTGGGATCGTCAATACCGAGCTCCTCATAGAGACCACGGTTGTATACCAGGAAGTAGGGTGAAACATTGTAAGCCCAAGGATAATAATAGTTCTTGCCGTTCCACTTATACTTGTTGATATAATCCTCAAGACCTGCCCACTGAGGAGCTGAAAGATCCATATATTCGTCAAGAGGAGTATACATATTCTTAGACATAATAAGAGGGAATGTATTGTCTGCATAGTCTACAAGGTCGGGAGAATCACCCGAAGAAATTGCAGTAGTCAGCTTTTCAAGAATCTGCAGAGAACCTACAATTGTACACTTGATAGTGCAGTCATAGTTTGCTGAGAAATACTTGTAAGCAGGTTTTACATCTCCGGCTGTAGTGATATCGTAGCAACCGAGATACTGAAGCTCAGCAGGTTCAACCTCGTCTCCGGCATTAATGCTGATATCATCAATGCTTACGGGGTTTTCTATCTCATCGTCGATAGTTGTTCCTGTGCTTGTGTTATTGCTGTCAGCGGAATCAGTTGTACTCGAAGTGCTGCTACTTGAGCATGCTGCAAACGAAAGGGCGGTTGCACCAGCCATTAAGCCTGCAATAATTCTTTTGAAATTAATCATAAACACCTCCAAAAATTCTGAGTGTGTTGCAATCGTTTACACACATCTCTTTTCAAATTTTATCATAATGTAAGCTATTATTCAATTCACAATATAGTCAAATTTTCCGTATAAGAATTGTGCATTATACACAATAATTCTTGTAAAAAGTGGTTCTGCAGGTGCTTTATTAGCTTTATTTTATCTTTGTTATGAAACAATTTTCACATTTTGCTTTATTAGCTTAAAAGCCCCGGATTTTTATTTGTAAAAACCCGGGACTCTGTATATTGTATTAAAATGTTAGTTAATTGTCTTTTGCAAGCAGACCGTTATAATAATCAATCTGTTTATTGATTGCGCCGATATTAGCTTCTCGCATCTGCGTCCATGATTGACCGGCGTAAGTTTCATTCTGAAGGTCGAACAGGGTATTGCCGAGAATGTCCTTGATTATCTGACCTGTTGTTTCATCAAGACCATAGGGTTCATCGACTATTGCTTTGAAATTGTTGATTTCTTTGAAACTGATTAAAAAGTCGTACATTTCATCTGTATACTTCTTATTTTTCATAATGCTTTCCTTTGTTGTCGCCTTGAGGTCTTCATCAGTATTGCTAAGACGGCAGCAATTGATAAATACAGATGCCTTTTTATGCTAATGAATTTAACCTATCGTTATTATATCACCCTCGTTCGTCTATAACAATATCATATACTGCTTGATATAATGACATTTTGTGCATTTTGCAATTTATTATAAATCAGATATTCCTTTTGATAATAAAAAGACTGTGTTTCGTTTTGCATAAATAAAAGGACAGCCGTGGCTTCTTTCATAAGAAGCTACGGCTGCTGGCTTACATATAAATATTGTTACTTATCAGAAATTAATGTTGTTAACTTCTGAATTTGCAAGCTGAATTTCCTTTTTAGGAATACGCTTTAAAGGAGAATATTCAAACTTTTTGCATGAATCGTATGACTTTACCACACCGAACTTTGAGCATTGAATCTTATCATCGCCTAAAGCTGTGCCAAGTGCGCAGTATTTACAGGAAGGCTTGATATTGTTACCGAAAAGTTTCTTTTTCATATAAAACACCACCTTGAACTATTTAGCAAAATATATGTATTTGAGGCGTACGCCCTTCTATTTAGTTTCATTATATCACATTCGTTTGAATAAATCCAGTATTTTTTGAAAAAAATTATAATTTTCTTAGTTTTCCCGCTTCAGACAGGATAATAACGGTCATGCACATTATGCAAACTGAAATAACGGGATTTGTAATAGTGATATCGTATTTATATGCAAACACGCTTAACGATGGTGAATAACCCGATATATTCATTGTTATTTTGCAGATAAAAGCAGATAACAACGAAATGACTATGCGTGCCGCTATGAACTTGATTATTCCTACTTTGAATTCGGCGAGTGAAACAATCTGATAAATGACGCACAATCCTCCGAATGAAACTAACCCTGCCGACAGAATTACTGATGGTATTATACTTGCTTGTTTTATGTTGGTTATCTCTATAGCTGTGCTTATAATATACGGTATGCTTATATTAATTAATTGTGACAGAATGAATTTTATAAGCTCTGCGGCACTGTTGAAAAGAAGTATTAATGATACTATTTTTATAAGCGAATTGATGCAGTCTTTAAGATATTCGTTTATTTTTATCGGTTTCAGACTGATGGCAAGCTTTTCAAATTGAGGAGTCTTGTTTTTTATGTTCATAATAATAGCCGCTGTTAGATTTGCCGTAAGGCAGGATATGAATATAATTATACCGGCGTTAACATCATTATATATTCCTATCCCTACTATACCTACAACAAACGCAGGACCGCTCGAAAAAAAGTAATATATAGATTTTTGTGCTTGTTCATTGTACTTTTGATCTTTCCTTATCAGTTCATTGAGAAGTTTTACTCCGATAGGATAGCCGCCGAACTGACTTATCAAAAACACTGCGAGCATATTACGGTCAAGTTTTATTACATATCTGAAAATAATCCAGATTGGAGCAGTTATCACCTCACCGACTCCACTGCCTATCACAACCGATGCGAACAGCATAAAGCAAAACAGCGACGGTATCAGGCTGTCAAGGCAAGTGTCGGTGCATCTTCTTACTGTATCGGCTATTCCATTGCTGTCTGTTATCAGCATTGCTCCGATAGTAAGTGTCGATAATGACAGTATTGCCGTTTTTATATATTTCACTATATCGCCTCACTTCTTTTTTGCTTGTACCTGCATATAGATTATATGAAAGGGGCTGTGAAAAATGAATGTAAACAAGTTGGCAGTCGGCTACGAAAATCTGAAAACAAGCATCTGTACACATTCTTATATTACAATTAAGGATGCACAGATGATAGAAATTGAGAGCTGTCGCAAGGTTCTTAAGTTTGAGGATAATATCGCAGAACTTGAGATACCGTGCGGTAAATTATCTATAGTAGGACTCGAACTGCGTATGAAAAATTTCGGATTTGACAGTGTTAAGATATACGGCAAGCTCCATTCCATCGGTTTTGAAGAAATGAACAGCACAAAAACGGAGGATGTTAAGTGAGAAAAAAATATCACGGTTTTACGGCATCATATATTAGGATAACAGGTCTCGGCGGATTTCAGGAAAAGTTTATCAGCGA
>JAEDNF010000306.1 GCA_016302655.1 Oscillospiraceae bacterium
TCCGCAGACCGTGCAGTTACCGACTACGCCCGTGATATTTGGAAGCTGATATAAATAACAGTTCCGGTATATAAATGAAAGTCCGTTGTAAGCCAACGGACTTTTTCGGGTATATAAAGCCTGTTTAATTTTCTGCCGAAAGGAATGTTTTTTCAATGAATACTCCGATATTCGACTGCTTTGATACAAATTATAAA
Organism: Oscillospiraceae bacterium; assembly: GCA_016302655.1. Lineage (GTDB taxonomy): Bacteria > Bacillota > Clostridia > Oscillospirales > Ruminococcaceae > Ruminiclostridium_E. The sequence continues at coordinate 198 of JAEDNF010000306.1, forward strand.
AGCCCGTTCGGGGCAATAAGACAATTTCAGCCGAGCACCTTCACTCTGCGTTTTCCGAAGGGATGGTATGTTACCGATCCTACGCTCGTTATGTTCCGCCCCGGTGAAAAAGAGCGTTTTGTTCCTCTTGCACTGACCGACAGCTCGGCGGACTGCAATGTGTTCTCCTGCAATTTCAACCCTCAGCATACGGGACTTCATCACTATTATTTCTCGCTGACGCTTGACGGCAACAGACGATATATAAAGCGAAGCGGAGCAAGTCTCGGTGTGCTTGACAACGGAGAGCTGTTTCAGTTGACGGTATTTGACAAGGATATGGCGGCGCCCGAATGGATAAAGGGCGGTATCATGTATCAGATTTTCCCCGACAGATTCTGCAGAAGCGGTGAAGAACACGAAAATGTTCCCACCGACAGAATAATTCACTCGGACTGGTACGACACACCGTACTATCGTCCCGATGAAAAGGGCGTAATACGCAATAACGACTATTTTGCAGGCGACCTTAAGGGCATCCAGCAGAAACTGCCATATCTTGAAGAGCTGGGCGTGACCTGCATATATCTTAACCCGATATTCGAGTCGCATGAGAATCACCGCTATTCCACCGCCTGTTATGAGCATATCGATCCGATGCTCGGAACAGACGAGGACTTTTCCAATCTGTGCAAAGAGGCGGAAAAACACGGCATAAATATAATACTTGACGGTGTTTTCTCGCATACGGGCGCAGACAGCATTTATTTCAACAAGTTCGGCAGATACGGCGAGCATGAGGGCGCATACAGAGACTGCAACAGCCACTATAAGAACTGGTACTGCTTCTCACGCTATCCAATCGAGTACGAGTCGTGGTGGGGAATATCCACATTGCCGAATGTCAATGAGAACAACCCCGAGTACACAGGCTATATCTGCGGCGAGGGCGGAATATTACAGCGCTGGATAGACAGAGGCGCTAAGGGCTGGAGACTTGATGTTGCCGACGAACTGCCCGATGATTTTCTTGACAATCTGAACAAAGCGGTTAAAGCCAAAGGCAGCGATAAGGTAATATACGGCGAAGTGTGGGAAGACGCTTCAAACAAGGAGAGCTACGGCATACGCCGCCGCTATCTTATCGGCGGACAGCTTGACAGCGTTATGAACTATCCGTTCAAGGAAGCTATAATAAACTATGTCAAGTACGGCAATGCCGATAGCTTCAGAGACGCCATAATGACCATACTTGAGCATTATCCCAAGCCCTCTGCGGATATGTTGATGAACTTTTTGTCCACACACGACACAGAGCGTATCCTCACCCGTCTTGCAGGCGAGGAGGTAGGCTGGAACAACAGAGAGTGGCAGGCAGAACGCTATCTCACCCCCGAGCAGTATGTATACGGCATATCGCTGCTTAAATGCGCTATGGTACTGCAATTCTTCCTGCCGGGAATACCCTGCATATACTACGGCGACGAGGCAGGCCTTGAAGGATACAAGGACCCGTTCAACCGCCGCTGTTATCCTTGGGGCAGAGAGAATCTCGACCTTATCGAATTTACAAAAGAGCTGTCGAAAATAAGAAAATCCAGCAAGGCGTTTGCACAGGGAGAGATGGACTTTATACGCTGCAGCGAAAACGAGTGTATCTTTGCAAGAGTAGACAAGATAAACCGTGAGGCAGCAGTAATATTCCTCAACAAGTCAAAATACTCCGTCACATACGATTTGAACGAATGCCTTAAAGGGAAAAATTACACGGCTCGCAGATTTATCCGCAAGCCTCATGAGAGCGACGATGACACATTAAAGCTGTCCCCGTTTGACTACGGTGTTGTTGTCTGCGATATTTAAGCGATTTTGCTTGTATTTTTCATTATGATAGTGTATAATCTACTTGTGATTATCCGCATAAGGCGGTAACGGAAAGGAAATCAAAATGGGAAAAGCATTGATAAT
>JAEDNF010000043.1 GCA_016302655.1 Oscillospiraceae bacterium
CTCTCTGAATGCGGGCGCAATCTTTGAGTAATACTCAAATGCCTTGTCGCCTCTGCCTACAGCCGCTTCTGCACAGATAATCCATGCGTTGTTGTGGCAGAAGATGCCTGCGTTTTCCTTATATCCGCCGGGATATGTGGAGATTTCGCCGTACTCTATATAATACTTTGTGAATGCGGGGTTGTTCAGTACAAGACCGTGCTGTGAGTTCAGATACTTGTCTACGCTGTCAAGAGTCTTGATGTCATAGCCCTTGTCCTTGCCAAGCCCAGCCATTACGCACCAGCCCTGAGGTTCGATGAATATCTTGCCTTCTTCGCACTCGTGTGAGCCGACCTTGTTGCCGTTGTGGTCGTATGCACGGAGGAACCATTCGCCGTCAAAGCCGTATTCAAGAGTGTTCTCTCTCATCTTGTCGATTTCAGCCTGTGCCTTTGCGGCTTCAGCCTCGTCGCCCTTGAGCTTGCACATCTCAACATATTCGGGAGCTATTGCGCAGAACATACCTGCAATCATAACCGATTCTGCTACATTGCTGTAGAAAGGCGGCTCTGTGAACATTTCCTTGTTGTTGTATGTCTGGAATGACTCGCCGGGCTTGTCTGAGAAGCAGGAGAGGTTAAGACAGTCGTTCCAGTCTGCACGGCCGCTGAGCGGAAGTCCGTGAGGACCTACTTTCTTAACTACATGGTAGAACGCTCTCTTCATATGGTCGAGCATTGTATCTGCAAGCTCGTCACGGTTCTCGTAAGGAACCATTTCGTCGAGGATGGATACATCGCCTGTTTCCTTTATATAAGCCGAAACTGCAAGGATCATCCACAGAGGATCGTCGTTGAAGTTCGAGCCGAGCTCGTGGTTGCCCTTCTTTGTAAGCGGCTGATACTGGTGATATGCACCGCCGTCCTCAAGCATGGTAGCGGCAAGGTCGATAAGTCTTTCTCTTGCTCTTTCGGGAATCTGGTGTACAAATCCGAGTAAGTCCTGGTTGGAGTCACGGAAGCCCATTCCTCTGCCGATACCGCTTTCAAAGTAAGATGCGGAACGGGACATATTGAATGTAACCATGCACTGATACTGGTTCCAGATGTTTACCATTCTGTTCAGCTTCTCATCGGGTGAGTTAACGCTGTACTGACCGAGCAGGCTGTTCCAGTGTGCCTTCAGCTCTTCAAAGAGCTTGTCAGCCTTTTCGGCTGTATCGCACATAGCGAGCATTTCCTGAGCCTTTTTCTTGTTGATGATATTCTTCTTGCTGCCACGACTTGTGATTATCGTGCTGTTCTCGTCAAGGTCGGGAGCGAACTTTTCTTCAACCTTGTTCTCAACATAACCCAGACAGAATACATAGTCCTTGCTCTCACCGGGAGCGAGCTTAACTTCTATGTAGTGTGATGCAACGGGTGACCAGCCGTCAGCTACTGACATATTGGGCTTGCCTGCAAAAACGGTCTGAGGAGCGTCAAAGCCGTTGTACAGACCTAAAAAGCTCTCTCTGTCGGTGTCATAGCCGTTTATAGGAGCATTTACAGAATAGAATGCATAGTGGTCGCGTCTTTCCTTGTATTCAGTCTTGTGATAGATTACCGAGCCGTCGATCTCAACTTCGCCTGTGTTGAAGTTTCTCTGGAAGTTAGTCGTGTCATCGTTTGCGTCCCACAGACACCACTCTACAAAGCTGAACAGCTTGAGGTTCTTTTCCTTGTCGCTGTCGTTCTTTATAGTTACCTTCTGAATCTCTCCGTTGAAGTTCTGCGGAACAAAGAAGGTTGCTGTAGCCGTAACGCCGTTTGAAGAACCCTTGATAATGGTGTAGCCCATACCGTGACGGCACTCGTAGCTGTCAAGAGTTGTCTTTACGGGAGACCAGCCGGGATTCCAGATGTGTCCGCCGTCGTTGATGTAGAAGTAGCGGCCGCCCATATCAACGGGTACGTTGTTATAGCGGTAACGGGTGATTCTTCTCAGTCTTGCGTCCTTGTAGAAGCAATATCCGCCTGCCGTATTGGATATCAGCGAGAAAAAGCCCTGTGTGCCGAGATAGTTTATCCAGGGGTAAGGTGTCTTGGGTGATGTAATAACATACTCTCTGTTATTATCGTCAAAATAACCGAATTTCATAGAATCCTCCTAATGATTTTGTTCTTGTAGCGAAAAAATTACATCGTTACAAAAGAGTACATCCTAATTATATATTAATTGAATTTTTTTCGCAAGTGTTGTAATCGTTTTACAACCAAATTTTTTTGCCGATTTGAAAAATTCGCAATCTGCACAAAAAAATTGCGGCTGTTAGTGCAATGTGACGATTAAGCATATACGACTGGGATATCGTTATTTTTCCGCTTTACAGAAAAAATGAAAAATGATATAATTATACTACAATATACACCATCATTCGACCTGAGGTATGCTATGAAATATATAGAATACAGAGAAAAGCGTGAGCACGGCACAAGAGAGTTTCCGTATGCGTGTTATATGGTAACGGAGAATTTTCCGAGATATAATATGGTTCCTCACTGGCATAACGAGTGCGAGATAATATATGTGCGAAGAGGAACCTTTGAGCTGTTTTTGAACGGCCGCACTCACCGTATCGGCGAGGGGTGCTGTTCGCTTATAATCGGCGGCAGTGTTCACGGCGGCACTCCCTTAAAGGATTGCAGATACGACTGCCTTGTCTTTGATATGGCAACTTTGCTCAAAGCCTCACAGATAAGCGCTATTCAGCTTCAGCCTATAATCAATCATGAAAAACAGTTTGTAACGGTATTTCCTGCCGACAGCAAGCCGTCGCAGTATGCCTTATCGGCAATAGAGGCTATGCTTCAAAAGCCCTTGTGTTATGAACTGCTTGTTCCGGGAACATTGCTTTGTATGCTTGCAAGCATAGTAAGCGATGATGAGCATTTTTCCGATGCAGACGGAGCCGCAAGCGATATAAAGAAGGCACGCCGCTTCAAGCAGGTAATAAGCTACATAGAACAGCACTACCGTGAGAATATCACCCTTGAGGAAATGGCGCAGCAATGCGGTATGAACCGTAATTATTTCTGCAGAGCCTTCAAGGAATATACGAGAAAAACGCCGGTCGAATATCTGAATTATTACCGTATAGAATCCGCCTGCGAGCTTATCGTCAGCACCGATCAGAAGCTTATAGACATTGCTCTGAACTGCGGCTTCAACGATTACAGCTATTTTATCAAGGTTTTCAAAAGTCTGAAGGGAGTAACACCGAGAGATTACTGCCGCCGCAGTTTCTGACCGGGTGTGAATATATATGATAAGTATAATTTTTGCGTTGCTGTCGGCGCTTTTTGCCGCAATGACCACAATACTGTGCAAATGCGGACTTAAAGATGCCGATTCCGATGCGGCTACTGCGCTTCGCACCACTATAGTGCTTGTTCTGTCTGCGATTGTTGTATGGGTATCAGGGGAGTGGACTCAGCTTCCAAATGCTACGGGTTTGACTCTGCTGTTCCTTATCCTGTCGGGATGCGCTACAGGAGCGTCCTGGCTGTGCTATTTCAAGGCGCTGAAAATGGCAGATGTAAATGAAGTGGCACCGATAGATAAATCTTCTGTTGTACTGACAATGCTGATGTCGTTCATTTTTCTCGGCGAACAGCTTACGCCGTTAAAGATAGCGGCAATGGTGCTTATCGGCGCAGGAACGCTTATGATGAGCATCCGCAAAGGAAACGGCAAGAAAAAGGCAGGCAGATGGATGATATTTGCGTGGCTTTCCGCAATATTTGCGGCTCTTACTTCCATACTTGCCAAGATAGGAGTAGAGAATGTAAACTCAAACCTTGCAACTGCGATAAGAACGGCTGTCGTTCTTGTTATGGCGTGGGTAGTCGTAGCGGCAAAGGGTAAGAAGAATGTGTTCTCGGGACTCGGCGGAAAGGCATTTGTCTTTATCGCACTCAGTGCAGTCGCAACGGCGGCTTCGTGGCTTTGCTTCTATTATGCGCTTAAAAACGGCGATGCGTCGGTAGTTGTGCCGATAGATAAGCTCAGCATACTTGCTGTTGTGCTTTTCTCACGGATATTTCTCAAGGAAAAGCTCACGGCTATGTCAGCCGCAGGCCTTGTGCTGTTGACGGCAGGTACTGTTCTGACGGCAATTCCGATATAAATACTAAAGCTCCCTTTTTCGAGGGAGCTTTACTGTTATCTGTTATTACACAGCGTCCTTGTCCGCTTGTGCGATTCTTTATCAACATACATCTTAGAATCTGCGGCGTTTATGAAGTGGTCGATATGAAGCGTAGTATCTTTTGGCATTATACAGCCGCCGAAGCTGGCGTGTACATTATACGGCTTGCCCGAACGCTTGTTGTAATCATCAAGATAGGCGGATACTGATTTGATATACTTATCCATATCATATTCGCTTTTGCCAATTCCGAAAACGACAAATTCATCGCCGCCGAAGCGTGCGCAGATATCGTCTTTGCCTGCGGCTTCTTTTAACGCATTTGAAATAGTGGTTATTGCGTTGTCGCCCTCGTTGTGTCCAAAATTGTCATTGATGAGCTTAAGGCTGTCAAGGTCGATCGATATCACCATACAGTTTTTCTTTTCCTGCTCCTCCATATAATCGTTATACAGCCTGAAGAAGCCTCTGCGGTTGTATAGCGTTGTAAGCGGATCGGTGACATAAAGCATATCTATTTTTTGCGCATACAGATACAGCTCATTCTGCCTGCGTACAGCTTCAAGCAGCTGTGATATCGCCATAGTAACGAAGTTCAGAAGATAATTCGTGTTGCTCCAGGGGTAGAAGTTAAAAGCAAGATATCCCAGCGTGTTATCTCTGATATGAATAGGCGAATATAAGATGATTTTGCTTTTATCCGACACTTGATAAAAATCGGGAAGCATCTGCGAAGTCGGGAACTCTGTAGGTTCCTGCGGCTTCTTATCGTAAAAGCGGGCTATACACCTCATAGTGTCACAGTAATCATTTCGATGTACCGGACAGCTGGCGTTCATATCGTCTATCGAATCATTTTCGATTGTACCGGTCATAAAGTCCTTGCAAATGCATATCCATGAGTTATCGCACCATATTTTAGACAAAGTTTTTGAAATATTCCTACTTGCTTCTTCAAAGGTATTGCAGTTTGCAAGCTCCTGAACCAGCATTGAAGTTCTTGTGGAGAATTGTCTGGTGTGATACAGCTCATCAAACACCTCGTGCCTTTGTATAACAGAAAGGGCGTTTGTTTCATCTGCGGTTTTACAGCCGCAGGAAATTCCGTACATTATATTGGGCGGAATAATGCTGAGTAAGGGCGGCTTCTTTCCGTTTTTGAGCAGGTCTATCGCTATTTCGCCTGCTTTTCTGCCTGCGCCCTCGGCGAGAATCTTTGCAGTCGTGATATAACCGCCGGCTTCTTCAAGACCGTCCATGCCTGTTATGGCTATATCACCGGGCATATTGAATCCCAGCTCGTTAAGCTTTGTAATAACGGCTGAAGCCATTGAGTCATTGGCACACACAATGCCGTCGCAATCAAGCTTGCCTTCTTTCATCATTCTTTCGGTTTCACGCTTTGCCGGTTCGCTCCACATTTCGCCGTAATATACCCTTGACTCATCAAAAGGTATTCCGTGCTTTTCGAGAGCGTCTTTGTAGCCTAACAGTCTGTCCTCAGAAACACGGTTGCCTTTAGCACCGCCCATATAGTTAAGCTTTTTCATACCGTGTTTTTCTATAAGATGAGAAGTGAGCAGTTCGATCTGAGCACGGTAATCCGGTATTATGCAATAGCAGTTCTCGTAGTCATACTGCTTGCCTATCGTCAGAACGGGGACATTCTTTGCAAGCGCATTTTCTATTGTATGCCTTACTATTGCATCGCTGTCGCTCATGTAAAAAGGAGCAACTATAAGCATTTCAAGTAAATCGTAGTTCGGGAGATTGTAGATGTTGGTCTGTCCTATATTCTGAGGTTCGTTTTCGTAAAAAGAAGTACAGCCGTTGAAGATATGAAGATTAATACCGTTGTATTCGAGCTGTTGGCACAACCCTTGCAGCAGCATTTTACCTGCCTGAAGATCGCCTATGCAGAATGCAATGTTGTGATTTCCGCTTTTGTTTTCCATAACCGTACTCCTTTCGTCAAAAAATCCTATAATTAATTATAACACAAGATATTATTAATTGCAATAGAAAAATTTATTGTATAATGATGCCATTCCGCAAGAATTTTTAATGCTAAAATTTGTAAATTCCCCTGAAACTGTAACCGTTTTGTTACCGAATTGTAACAATTTTGTTATTGATTTTTCTCGGAAATATGATATACTTGTATTAATGATTGTGATACTTGTATTTAAAAACAATCGGAGCGATGAAATATAATATGAAACAAACTTCACACATTACAGAACAAAAGAATAGTAGCACAGCTTGTGGCGAAAAGAAAAAGAAGAGTAAGAAATCTTCTTTCCGTTCCTTTGCAATAACGACGCTTTCCGTAATAATTGCACTTTGTGCAGGCGTTTCTCTTTACTGTGCCAATGCGATACTGTCGTCGGGAAATGCTGCGACAGATTCTTCGGTTAAAGAGTCGGCGAACGCTGTGCAAAGGGAGCCTGCCGCTCCCTCATTATCGGTGTCGGACTCGCTCGGTGAAGATTTTACCCGTACGCTTACCGTATCCTGCAAAAATACGGACGGCACGACCGAAGGCTTGCTGTGTTATGTCTGCCCGAAGGAGGACACCGCTCCCGATACCGACAGTGAGTGGCTTGACGCCGCTTCGGGTACGGTTGCTCTACAACTTAGTGCCGGAAGTTACAGCGTATATCTTGCAAACCGATACGGAAAAGAAACGGTATCCGATACTGTTGACATAAAAGTTGACGCAGTAACTTCACTAAAGCTCGATCTTGCTGATCCGTATATGAATGTCGGAATGTACGATACTCTTACGGTAACGCTTGAAACCGTCGGCGCTCCCGATGAGAGCCTTTCGTGGGAAAGCAGTAACAGCAAGGTAGCTACAGTAGAAGACGGACTTGTCACAGCGGTAGCAAAGGGCAGAACTACCGTCACCGTAAGCAATCCCGGCGGACTTTCGGATTCGATTGACATTATCGTGACGGATTTGCTAAGAGTACCGCAGATAACCGAATACAAACCGCTTTTACCGGCAGGACAGTACAGCGAAGCAGAGGGAGCGCTTATTGACAGAGTGCTTGAGAGCCGTGTTGCTACGGCAGGCTACGGAACTCGTGCAGGCGTTGTTGCGGCGGCGAGATTTATACCGCTTGAGTTTAACTTCAAGATACCTTATTTCTATGAGAACGGCAGACTTGACGCTCAGCCCGACAGACCTGTCTGCGACGGCGAGGGCAGATTCTATCATAAAGGATTATATCTGACGCACAGCAAGTTTGATGTGCTGGATCAAAGCAAGATACTCTATGGCCCTGCCACATGGGGAGAACCTCTGACAAACTGGGAGGACGCCTTCGGACTTATTCCCGGGGCTAAATATGCAAACGGTATGACCTGTTCGGGCTTTGTATCATGGTGCCTTATAAACGGCGGTGTTCCGCTTGGCGATATAGGCGCAGGCGATACGCCCGATTATGACTACGAATACTCCGATATAGGCGAGCGTGTTTGGCTTGATGAAGAGGTTATGAGAAGCGGACGGATACAGGTCGGCGATTTGATAGGCTGCGACGGACATATTGCGCTGGTAGTCGGATTTGACGAAGAAAATATCTACATAGCCGAAGCACTCGGAAAAGGTATAGTTATAGAAGTGCGTGAAAGATACCGTGAGGTATGGGAGTGCGGCGACTATACATACGCTATGCTGATGGATGATATATATAACGAGCACGGCGGTACGGGAAATCTTACGGATATGTGGAAGGATTATTCCGATGTCATAAATGCCGATACAAATAACTGAAAAACATATAACTAAAAAACAATTGCACCCGACTTTTCAGCCGGGTGCAATTGCTTTGGGGAAATATATGAAAACGAAGATAGCGTTATTTAACGGAACTTTCCGTTCCTATGATTATATTTTAATGTGCTTTTGTGAACTGAATATGAATTGCCGAGTGTCTCGGCTCCCGATTCCGCCTATCGAAATGCTCGGTTTATCTTTCAGTTTCGTTGACGGCGGGATAAAAACAAAGCAAAAAATAGGAAATTTTTGCTCATTTTTTTCCGTCGTTTTGTAGCTTCAGGATAAATCGGATGTTATAAAAGGCGGTAATGCTCGCCGTTGCAACCTGATAAATAGGGATTTACGGAACAATAAAGGCTGGATTATAAAGGCTTTTATGGAGCGACAAATCCCCATACCGCCGCAATAACTATTGACGGCAGCAGATTTGCAACTCTTATCTGCTTTTCACGGATAAGATTAAGGCCTACGCAGAATATCAGCACATTTCCGACATACGAAAGGCAGGAAAGCGCCGCATCGGTCATAAATCCGCCTGCGAAAAAGGCTATCACGGTAATTAACCCCTGAAAAACGGCAACGGGTATTGCCGAGAAGATACAGCCTTTTCCCTGTGATGCCGACATTACGCAGATTATGACTGCGTCAAGTATCGCTTTTGCAAGCAGTACGGAGTAGTCTCCGCTGACGCCGTCATTGATAGCTCCTATAACCGCCATTGCACCTATGCAGACGGTACACGAGGCATTGACGAAGGCGCTTACAAATGAGTCGTCGCCGTCACTGCGGCTCTTTTTCTTTAGCCAGTCACCGAGCCTGTTTACAAGAGCGTTTATATTTATAAGTTCGCCTATCAGCGCTCCCGCCGTAAGACTTACTATCATCATAACGGTGCCGTCTGATATCAGCTTTCCGTCCGATACGGACATCATATTCCCGATTACACCGCCTATTGCAAGCATCATGACCGCCACTCCGTTTACGGACATCAGCGTGTCTTTGATCCTGTCATTCAGACGCTTGCCGAACAGCAGTCCGCAGATACCGCCCAGAATCAGCAGTCCGACATTTATTATTGTACCTAACCCTCTCATTAAGACCTCTGTAGCATATTAAAAATTCCCGATGATTAGGAGCAGAAAGCTGCCCTTTTTATCTCCATTGCTAATTATACAGCCGCAAATTATCCGTGTCAAGAAACATACGGCAAGATTTTTCAAAAAACGGTTGACAAATATAAAAAGCTGTGCTATAATATCATAGCAACGATATGGAGAGGTATCGAAGTGGTCATAACGAGGCGGTCTTGAAAACCGTTTGGGGGCAACCCCACAAGGGTTCGAATCCCTTCCTCTCCGCCATGTAAAAAGACTCTTTTGTCATCTTGACAAAAGAGTCTTTTTACAATTATATCCGTTCCTTGCACAACGGATGATATATCTTCGATATGATATCGCACTTTGTGCGATGATATATGCCTACGGCATATTAAGGAACGGATATTATATCACATTTGTGCTTGCGCAAATATATCATACGGCGCAAGCCGTATATCATATCGCGTCAGCGATATATAATTATTGGGAGGCGGTGCTTTTATGTCCGAAAACAAATTGCTTGATCTGTCTTTTGAATTTGCTGTAGCT
>JAEDNF010000307.1 GCA_016302655.1 Oscillospiraceae bacterium
CGTAGAGCTGTTTTCTGCCCGGCATACTTGCCTTTACCGTTCTTCTGACTTCAAGACAGTCGCCGATAAAACTGCCGCCTTCGCCTTTGCCTGCCAAATACTGCCGTGCTATCATTCCGTACAGCGTCAGCATAGCCTTTACTGTCAGCAGACGGAATCTTGTTCTGTAACGGAGATACAGACCGTTGCTGTCTATAAACTCGCCGAGAGTGATGACTGCGTCACGGTAGCTTTCCACCATATTACGCCCTGCACAGCCTGTCATACTGTCGCTCCTGTGGGAGTAGTTGTACAATACCTCACGGGTGAATGCGACCTTCTTTGCGTGGCTGAACAGCACGGGTGTTGTGATAAGGTCTTCAAAGCGCCTGTTTATCGGATATGCTATGTTGTTATCGACAAAAATCGAACGCTTGTACAGTTTGTTCCAGGGGTAACTGCGCACGGTGATATCCGTTATCAGATTGCCGAGCGCTTTTTCACCGTCCGAAACGCCCTTTCGATGCGATAAAAGTATATTCATCGAGGATTGGCTTTTTTCAAAAAAGTTGCGGTATCTGCACTGGACTATATCGGCGTCATGCTTTTCGGCAAGCTCGTACATTGTAGATATGTAACCGGGCTCGACAAAATCATCGCTGTCTACAAGCGCAATATACTTTCCCTTCGCCTCAGAAATGCCTCTGTTTCGTGCGGCGGAAACGCCTGCGTTCTCCTGTGAAATGGCACGGATAAAGTCATAGCTTTGCTCAAACTCGCCGATAATTTCCGCTGAGCCGTCCTGCGATCCGTCATTTATGATTATTATTTCGTAGCTGCAGCTGCAGTCCTGATTTACAAGTGAATCAAGACAGCGACGGATGTATTTTTCCACATTATATACGGGTAAAATAACGCTGACATCCGGTTGTTTTTCTGCGTTCATGTCGAAATTCCTTTCCTGTTGTGCAAATGTTGTCGTAGATTAAATGAAAATAGGATATATGCTGCGGTATGCCTTATATTTCGTTGAAATCATTATACAGCATTGGCAAATTTCAGTCAATGTGCAAAAATCATTTTTGCGTAAGTTACAATAAAAATGTTGCAAATTAACGAATAATTAAGCCAAAAAAACGGATAATTTAACAAATGGAACAAACGGAGATGATATGATGAAAAACGGCAAAAAATCAGCTTTAGCGGCAATTGCCGCAGGTATAGCCTGCATTGTTCTTATGCTCGTTGTGCTGGGCAGTGCGATATCGGCTGAGGACGGGAAGACAAGCGACAGAAGGCTGATGGGGATAATGTATCATCAGGTGCTGAAGGACGAAAGCAAGTCGGGCAGATATATAATTACTCCCGCCGAGCTTGAAGCAGACCTTGCGTACCTTTCGGAAAACGGCTTTGTGTCCGTACTGCCTTCGGATATAGTAAATGTAGTTGATAATAACGGCAAATTGCCGGAAAAGTGCGTAATGATAACTTTTGACGATGGGTATGAAACAGGACTCTATTATGTTCTTCCTCTGCTGGAAAAATATAATATGAAGGCTGTTATAAATATTGTCGGCAGTTATACCGATAAGTATACCGAAATCGACTGCGAGGGCGAGCATCTGTCGTATGCATATCTCACATGGGACGAGGTGAAGCGGCTGAACGGCAGCGGCAGGGTAGAGATAGGCAGCCATACCTATTCTATGCACTGCGATCAAGACGGCAGAAAAGGCTGTTCAAGACTGCCGGGTGAAACCGATGGGGAGTACCGCAGCGCTTTGCTTGAAGATTTAACCGCACTGTCGGAAAAACTGCTGAATGTAATCGGCAAAAAGCCACTGTCCTTCGCTTATCCCTACGGAGTTATCAGCGAGGGCAGTGAAGAGATAGTCGCCGAGACCGGCGTCAGAGTGCTTATGACCTGCTGTGAACTGCCTACTATTATAAATGACAGCGACAGAATAGTCATAAACAGGTACAACAGGGAGAGCGGCAGAACGGTCGGTGAAATATATCTTCAGTATCTGCAGTCGCTGTAAAATGAAGCCTAAAAAGAAATCGGGAGTACATCAGTACTCCCGAAATTTTCTTTTTTCTGATTACTTGGATTCAGAAACGCTTGTAGAACTACCTACACTTGAGCTT
>JAEDNF010000308.1 GCA_016302655.1 Oscillospiraceae bacterium
GGCACTTTTCAAGGAGCTTACAGTATTCGTCTGCAAACTTATCCGCAGAGTCGAACAGCTCGGTCTCGCACGGATTGAGAAGTCCCCTGATAAACATTGCGTGTTCCATCATAATGCGGTTCCAGAAACATTCGGTATCCATCTTAGAGCTGTTTACCGTACAGCTGTTCTTCTCCAGCCGCTCAACAGACTCTCTGTACAGCTTTGCTTCTCTGATGATGTGTTCGATAAGCAACGGATAATTCACCGTGAACATTTCACCGCACAGCACATTTTGCAGGATAGTTTCCTTGAAAGAAATAAGTCCGTCAAGCAATGAAAGAGCCGTTTGATTGAGCTTTTTTACTGCGGCTCTCAGTTCAGGACGCTCGCACCCCTTGCCGCTTGCGCTTTTTAGCCTTAGCTCCATGCAGGTTATTTCATTGTCAATGGGAATACCCGTGAAACACTCAGTCTGCTTTTCGGCAAGGGCGGTAAATTCCGTGACGATTTCCTGTGAGCATAACAGCCTCTGACTTACTATTCCGTCTGCAAGCTTTACCGCTTCGCACAGCAGCTTTTCAAACCTGCATCTGAAAAATTCCGCCTTCTCCGCAAATGAAGCGTTTGCAGGGGTGAATCCGGCTTTCAGAAACAGAGAATGTTCTTTCATAATGCGGCCGGAGAACAGATGAAGCTCCAATGACCTTTCTGCATAGCTGCTAAACATAAGTTACCTCCGTGTCATACAGTTTTTTGCCATCGGAATAATATATGCAAATAGGCTATGTTCGGTGCGTGTACCGTATAAAAATCATTACCAACACTACATCGTATCGGCAATTGATCCGTCATTCCCTCCACGGTCTTTCCTTATCCAGCCAGCCTTTTTCCTGCCAGTATGCCTTCTCTGCTTCGCCTGCGCCCATGCCATTTTTCTGCATCATACGCATCATAAAAAAGATCGCTTTTGTTTTTATGCTGACAGCAGGCTTTTTTGCTTCGGATAGTTTATCGGCGATTTTTGCGGTGTCCTTTATAATTCTCTCTTTTTTCTTCTGAGCCATCGACTCCCAGTTCATAGCCTGCACGCTTATTCCGTACTTTTTGATATCCGATACTCCCCAGTATCCGAGCGCCGTTGAAATATCCTTTACTGCGCTCTTTGTTCCCGTTCCTGCCGCAGTTGAAACTACTACAGCCTTCTTTTTGAACATACACGCTCTCGGTCTGTGTATCATCCAATATGTAAAAGTCATATCGAGGAATGATTTCATCGGTGCAGACGCTCTCATACAGTAAGTCGGCGTAGTGAATATAAGAGTATCGGCTTTTTCTACCTCGCTCATTATCCTGTGCTTTTCCGCATAAAACGGGCATTTGCTCTCATCCTCTATACAGCTGTAACAGCCTGAGCAGAAATGATTCAGCGCACCCGGGAGAAAAAATTCGGTCAGTATATTCTCCCCTTTTATCTGCTCGGCTATCATGCGTCCGATATGGTATGAACTGCCCTTGTGATCCTGTCCGTGTATCAATACGATTCTCATAATTATTCTCCTTTTCCGTAAAGCCTGCTGAACTGTCTTATATGCCGCTCCAGAAGCTCGGTTGACTCCGCCTCTCTCTGCGGTTCTCTGTCGCAGACAGTAAGCAGAAAGTATATCGGAGCGTAAAAGTGCAATGCCATTACATCGGGATCGTATTTACGGAGTACGCCTTTTTCGCAGAGCATTGAGAACATTGCCGATTGATAAGACAGCGGATCGTCGGCATATTCTTTTGTAAGCAGATGTGCAAGCTCGCTGTCACGAAACTGCTCTATCGTCAGCATTTTGCGAAATTTTTGGGCATAATCATCATGCAGAAAATACAAAAACAATCCTGTCGCCATTCTGACAAGCTCGTCTTCGCCGATATCGGAGTATACTTCTGCATCAGATACGGCGTCATCGCCGCTTATATTAAGCATCGACGCCTGCTTGTCATAACTCTTTTTCATCTCGTCAAGGATAGCGTTAAAAATATCCTGCTTGCTTTTATAGTGCTTATACAGCGACGGCGCTTTTATGCCCACCGCCTCAGCTATCTGCGCCACATACACATTGCCGTAGCCTTTTTCCGAAAACAAGGTCAGCGCCTCGTCA
>JAEDNF010000044.1 GCA_016302655.1 Oscillospiraceae bacterium
ATGAACAACTACAACCAGCCCATGAACAACGGCTACAACCAGCCTATGAACAACGGTTACAACCAGCCTATGAACAATGGCTACAATCAGCCTATGAACAACGGCTACAACAACAATATGGCTAACAACGCCGCTACAAACTACAACGCACCCCAGCAGAACTACAATAACAACAACTACAACAACTACAACAACTACAACAATCAGTAAGTTTTGAAGGTAGTTGTACAAAACGAGATACATAGTAAGCGGCAGGCGTTTTAGCCTGCCGCTTTTGTAATATCGGGAAAGGAGAAAATTCGGTGGATTATATTAAATTAAGCAAGGAAGTATCATACGCTCTCCGTCACGCTCCGTGGGAATATGAACTGGAGCTTGACAGCGAAGGCTTTGTACCTGTCACACAGCTTCTTCAGGCTTTGAACGAAAATAACAGATACGGCAGACCGATAACCGTGAGTGATCTGGAACACATTACCCGGTGTTCCGATAAAAAAAGACATGAGATAGTCGGAGATAAGATAAGAGCCTTATACGGTCATTCTATACCTATGCACATTTCAAAAGAGCCGGTAACTCCGCCCGATGTGCTTTATCACGGAACGACGCACAAGGCGCTTGGTGCCATTATGAACGACGGACTGAAGCCTATGGGCAGGCAGTATGTTCATCTGTCTGTCGATACCGATACCGCTGTTCAGGTCGGAAAGCGCAGGGATGACGAACCCGTTATTCTGTGCATAGACGCCGCAAAAGCCTGTGCGGACGGTATCGTGTTTTACAAAGGGAATGACAAGGTTGTGCTTGCCGACTATGTTTCGCATAAGTATATTGATATTCTGAAATAAAAGGCACGGAAAATTTCTTCCGTGCCTCAGTTTATCGGCATTTGATTCATTTTCCTGCGCCCCAGTACTTCCTGTCAAGGCTTCTGAAATTTACCGCCGAGGATATATCTTGCCGCCTTATTATCTCGCTTCCTGCAAGGTCGGCACAGGTGCGGGCTACTTTAAGTATCCTGTCGTACGCTCTTGCGGAGAGTCCCAGCTTGTCAAAGCAGTCGGCGATGAGCTTCTTTGCGGCTTGGTCGAGCGGACACATTTCGTGCAGATATGAGGGCGGTATCTTGGAGTTTGAACGGATATCCGTGCCTGCAAAGCGCTTTTTCTGAATCTCTCTTGCTTTCATTATCCGTTCAAGAACTGCGCTGCTCGGCTCGCCCTTTTTCGCACTGCTCAGTTCCTCGTAAGACAGCTGAGGCATCTCGACCTGTATATCTATGCGGTCAAGAACCGGTCTGCTTATCTTGCCCAGATAGTTCTGTATCATATTCTGCGAACAGGTACATTTCCCTTTAGGATTGCCGAAGTTTCCGCAGGGACACGGATTCATTGCGGCTACAAGCATAATATCGCACGGATACGAAACCGAACCCTGCGCTCTTGATATCGTGATAACTCCGTCTTCAAGCGGCTGGCGGAGCGTCTCAAGCGTACGGCGGTCAAACTCGGGCAGTTCGTCCAAAAACAGCACTCCGTTGTGCGCAAGAGAAATTTCGCCGGGTCTCGGCACACTTCCTCCGCCGATAAGTCCGACAGCCGAAGCGGTATGGGATACGCTTCTGAAAGGGCGGACGGTGACTATCGGCTTTTCTTTGTCGAGCATACCTGCTATAGAGTGAATACCCGTAGTTTCTATGCTCTCGTCAAAGCTCATAGGCGGCAGAATTGACGGTATGCGCTTTGCTATCATACTCTTTCCCGTGCCGGGAGGGCCTATCAGCAGTACATTGTGAAAGCCTGCGGCGGCGACTTCAAGTGCATGACGGGCAAGCGCCTGACCTTTTATATCGGATAAGTCCTCTGTTTCAAACATCTCGGGCGAGGGAACATACGGCTGCTGCGCAGTGAGCTTTTTCTTACCGGTAAAATGGTCGATAAGGTCGGAGATGTGCCTTATACCGTAAACCGAAAGCCCCTCTACAACAGAAGCCTCCTTTGCGTTTTCCGCAGGGAGAAAAATACGCTTTATTCCGCACTTTGCGGCTTCTATCGCCATGCTGATGACTCCGCCCGTGAAAACAAGCGAACCGCCCAGCGACACTTCGCCTATGAAGGCACAGTCCGAAAGATCGTCGGTTATAATATTGTTTACCGCAAGGATAGCGGCAATTATCGTAAAGTCGTACAGAGAGCCGCATTTGCGCACATCGGCAGGAGCGAGATTAACCGTCAGCTTCTGACCGCTTATGTTTATGCCAAGCCCTGCAAGAGCGCCCTTGATACGCATTTTGCTCTCCTGTACGGCAAGGTCGCCCAGTCCCACTATGTCAAACGACGGCTGACCTCTTGAGGAGATTATCTCTGCTGTGACTTTAAAGGCGTTCATGCCGAAAAGTCCCATTCCGTTGACCTGAGAATACATTCTTTCACCCGTTTCATTTTTACTTAAGTGATAATTGTGTAATTATTATACATCATTTCAGGTATATTTTCAACAAAAACAGGTTTTTATTCTGCCGAAAAATCTTATAATATTTTTTAGAATTTATTTGCATTTGCGTGTGAAAAATGTTATACTGAATAATGAATTGAATTGGATGCCGCAGATTTCTCATAAAATACGGCTAAGACAAAGCGGCAAACCGTTTTATACAGGAAAGGAAAGACTATTATGGCAAACATTAATGAGCTTTACGGACAGTGGCTTGAAAAGGCAGTTGAAGATCCCGACCTCAAGGCTGAGCTTGAGAGCGTAAAGGGCAAGGACGAAGAGATATCCGACCGTTTCTACCGTGATCTTGAATTCGGTACGGGCGGACTCAGAGGCGTAATCGGCGCCGGCACAAACAGAATGAACATTTATACTGTCGGCAAGGCTACACAGGGACTTGCGAACTATCTTAAAAATACAGGCAAGTCCGACCTTAAGGTAGCTGTTGCTTATGACAGCAGAATAAAGTCGGATGTATTCGCTAAGCGTGCCGCTTCTATCTTTGCGGCAAACGGAATCACGGCAAATATCTACACCGAGCTTATGCCTACCCCCATGCTCTCGTGGGCAGTAAGAGCGCTTGGCTGTGACGCCGGCATAATAGTTACGGCAAGCCACAACCCCGCTAAGTACAACGGATATAAGGTATACGGAAGCGACGGCTGTCAGGTAACTCTTGAAGCGGCAGAAAAGATACTCGGCGAGATAGAGAAGCTGAACATCTTCGAGGATGTAAAGAGCGGCGACTTTGACAGCTTTGTAAACGAAGGAAAGATAAAGTACATCGGACAGGATGTTATCGACGCATATATCGAAAATGTAAGAAAGCAGTCCATTCACCCCGAGCTTTGCGCAAAAAGCGGACTTAAGGTCGTTTACACTCCTCTCAACGGTGCAGGAAACAAGCCTGTACGCCGTATCTTAAGCGAAATCGGCATCAACAATGTTGTAGTTGTAAAAGAGCAGGAAATGCCCGACGGCAATTTCACAACCTGCCCTTATCCGAACCCCGAGATAAAAGAAGCATTAAAGCTCGGTCTTGAGCTGTGCAAGACAGAAAAGCCAGACCTTCTGCTTGCTACCGATCCCGACAGCGACCGTGTAGGTATTGCAGTTCCCGACGGTGACGATTATGTTCTGTTCACCGGCAACGAAGTCGGAGCAATGCTCCTCGAATATATCTGCAAGGAGCGTATTGCGGCAGGTACTATGCCCGAAAAGCCCGTAGCGGTAAAGACTATAGTTACTACCGATCTTGTCAAGGCTATTGCGGCAAAGTACGGCGTTGAGCTCAGGGAAGTTCTCACCGGCTTCAAGTTCATAGGCGAGCAGATAGGCTTCCTTGAGCAGAAGGGTGAGGCTGACAGATATATCTTCGGCTTTGAAGAGAGCTACGGCTACCTTGCAGGCTCTTATGTAAGAGATAAGGACGCTGTTGTTGCTTCTATGCTGATATGCGAGATGGCGGCTTTCTATCGCTCACAGGGCATTTCTCTTGTACAGGCAAGAGCTAAGATGTACAGCGACTACGGCTTCTACTGCAACAAGCTCGATACCTTCACCTTTGAGGGCGAGACAGGCATGAAGAAGATGAACGAAATAATGGATAAGCTGAGAAACGAGAAGCTTGACTCAGTTGCAGGCAGAAAGGTGATCGGCAAGGCTGACTACAAGCTCAGCGAGAAGACCGACTACGAAAGCGGCAAGACAGAAACACTTACTCTTCCCAAGTCAAATGTTATTACATTCTATCTTGAGGATAACGCAAGCGTAGTAATAAGACCTTCGGGTACAGAGCCCAAAATCAAGCTCTATTACACCACAGTAGGCACAAGCGTTGAGAATGCGGCTGAAAAACAGGCTGAAATCTCGGCAGATTTCACAAAGATAATAGGCTGAAAAAGTAACTAATACACAACTTTATAGGAAATTTAAAAAAACTCTTGCAAATCGTAAACTGCTGTGTTATAATAGTAACCTAAGCGTGAAAAGCGCAGATTTCTGAAATCATAGCGAAAGCTGTAATTTAGATTTATTCTAAAGGTCAGGAGGTGACAGCATGAAAGAAGGTATCCACCCTAACTACCAGCCCACCACTATCAAGTGTGCTTGCGGCGAGGTTATCGAAACAAGATCAACCAAGCAGGATATAAAGGTTGAAATCTGCTCGAAGTGCCACCCTTTCTTTACAGGAAAGCAGAAGTTGGTTGACACAGGCGGACGAGTTGACAAGTTCAAGAAGAAGTACAATCTTGACAAGTAATCATGAAAGGGCTGTTGCACTGCAACGGCTCTTTTTGCATTTTGCAAGGGGAAAAGCGGCGATTTGTGCGTTCTTTACAAGATATGACGCACAAATGACGCATAGATGCATAATAGTACGGCAGTTAATATTGCGTTAAATAGGCAGTAATATAATTTACCCGAAAACATAAATAGACGCTTTGATCGGAGGGAAAAATATGTTTCATATAATGGTAGCGGAAGATGATACCAATACAAGAAAGCTGATGTGTACCGTTCTGTCGCAGAACGGCTATGAGCCTGTTCCGGCGGTTGACGGCATAGACGCACTCGATATACTCGACAGACAGCATATAGACCTTATACTGCTTGATGTGATGATGCCGAGAATGGACGGATATGAATTTGTAAAGACGCTCAGAGAGGGCGGATGCAATATCCCCGTACTTATGGTAACGGCAAGGGAGACTTCTGCCGATAAGATAGCAGGCTTCAGGGCAGGAACGGACGACTATATGGTAAAGCCGGTCGATGACGAGGAGATGCTGCTGAGAATATCAGCACTCCTGCGCAGAAGCAATATAGCAAACGAGCATAAGCTTGTTGCAGGAAGCACCGTGCTTGATTATGACGCACTTACAGTCACCTGCGGCAATGCGGTATACGAGCTTCCCAACAAGGAGTTTATGCTGCTTTTCAAGCTGCTGAGCTACCAGAACAAGATATTCACACGCCGTCAGCTTATGGACGAGCTGTGGGATATGGAATCGGAAACCGATGAGAGAACTATAGATGTACATATAAACCGCCTTCGTGAACGGTTCCGTGACAACGAGGACTTTGAGATAGTGACCGTAAGAGGTCTTGGCTATAAGGCGGTGTTAAAACAGCATTAAGCACCGGGGGGTGAAGTATATGAGAAAAATCAGCGAGGAACAGAAGCGCTATCGTTCGATAAACGCTTATGTTGTTTTGTTCGTATTCTTTATTATGGCTTCGGCAGGTATGATATCCATGCTTATTTTCAATATCCTGAATGCCTTTGGGCTGTTCAGGCACATGGAAGTAGTGCCTATGCTTCTGTCGCTTATTATGCTCTGCTCGTGCATAATAATAGGAAGTATACTTACCGCAATGCTGTCGGGCATATTCTTAAGACCGCTGAACGCTCTGAAGAAAGGACTTATTAAAGTATCCAAGGGAGACTTTTCCGTAAGGCTTGAACAGGACGGAAACGGCGAGATCGCTCATATCCAGGAAAACTTCAATATAATGGTGCAGGAACTGCAGAACACCGAGCTTTTCAGAAACGACTTCATCAACGATTTTTCCCACGAATTCAAAACGCCGATGGTTTCCGTATACGGCTTTGCAAAACAGCTCAAAAAGGGCGGACTGACTAAAGAGCAGGAAAAGGAATATATCGATATTATCATAAACGAATCTCAGCGCCTTATTAATATGTCGAGCAATATCCTTGTGCTGAACAAACTGGAAAAACAGGAGATAATCACAGACAAGAAAGATTTTTCACTTGACGAGGAATTGAGAAGATGCATACTTCAGCTTCAGGAGCAATGGAGCGCAAAGGATCAGGAGCTTATACCCGAGCTTGATGATGTGAAGTATTACGGCAACAGCGAAATGCTGACTCATGTATGGCTCAATGTAATCGGCAATGCGATAAAATATACACAGCCCGGCGGACGCATAGAAGTTGGGCTTTGCATTAACCCGAAGAACAGCAAAGAGGTAAAGGTAACGGTCAGCGACAACGGAATAGGCATGGATAAAGCCACAGCTGAGCGCATTTTTGAAAAATTCTATCAGGGCGACTCTTCTCACGCAACAGGAGGAAACGGTCTGGGACTTTCTATGGTAAAGCGCATTGTAGAACTGTGCGGCGGCAGGATAAAGGTTAAGAGCGAGCTTAACAAGGGCACGCAGTTCACCGTATATCTGCCGATAGAAGATAAAGAAAACGAAGAAAGAAAAAAGAAAAGTTTAAACGCTGTTAATACTGCGGCGCTAAAATAACACATTCGTGTGTAAAAATACAAAAAACAGATGACACGCATCAGGAGAAAAGTATGTTACAGTTAAAGAACATTACAAAGGACTATAAGCTCGGAGACGAAAAGATACACGCTCTGAGAGGAGTCAGCATCGACTTCAGAGAAAGCGAGTTCGTGTCTATACTCGGTCAGTCGGGATGCGGCAAGACAACGCTTCTGAACATAATCGGCGGACTTGACAGGTATACGGAAGGCGACCTTATAATCGGCGGAAAATCCACAAAGGAGTTTAAAAGCTCCGACTGGGATACATACCGCAACCATTCTATCGGATTTGTGTTCCAGAGCTATAATCTCATACCGCACCAGACGGTGCTTTCAAATGTCGAGCTTGCGCTGACATTATCGGGCGTATCCAAGGCGGAAAGAAGAAAAAGAGCTAAGGAGGCGCTTGAAAAAGTAGGACTCGGCGACCAGCTGAAGAAAAAGCCTAATCAGATGTCGGGCGGTCAGATGCAGAGAGTTGCAATAGCAAGAGCGCTTGTAAACGATCCCGATATTCTGCTTGCGGATGAGCCTACCGGTGCGCTTGACAGCGAAACAAGCCTTCAGATAATGGAGCTGCTCAAAGAGATATCCAAGGATAAGCTCATAATCATGGTTACGCACAACCCCGACCTTGCCGAGCAGTATTCCAACAGAATAATCAGACTGCTTGACGGTAAGGTTATTGACGATACCAACCCCTATGACAGAAATGTTGTCGAGCTTATCGGCAAAAAGGCGGAGGAGAAGAAGCAGAAGAAGCAGAAGAAGCCTTCGATGTCGTATCTTACCGCACTTTCGCTCAGCCTTAACAACCTGATGACCAAAAAGGGCCGTACCTTTATGACAAGCTTTGCAGGCAGTATCGGCATTATCGGCATCGCTCTCATTCTTGCGATATCAAGCGGAGCTCAGATGTATATAAAGTCGGTCGAGGAGGAAACTCTTGCAAGCTACCCCATTATGATAGAGAGCAGTGCTATGGATATGACCTCCATGATGACCTCTATGATGAAGGATAACGAGAACGGCGATGAAGCCGATGACGATAAAGTCCACTCCAACAATATAATGGGCAATATGGTCAATGCGATGCTTACCCAGCTTCAGTCAAACGACCTTAAGAGCTTTAAAAACTATCTCGAAAACGGCGGCACCGAGATAAATGATTATGTCAGCGATATAAAATACAGCTATTCAACGCCGCTTAACATCTTCAGAAAAGACGAAGACAAAGGCATAATACAGGTAAATCCCGCACAGCTGTTTGAAGAAATGGGAATGACAAACGCCATGTATAACTCACAGCTGATGAGCAATGTGGTAAGCTCAAGCTATGATGTGTGGAGGGAGCTTCTTGACAACGACAGGCTGAACTCGGAGCAGTACAAGGTGCTTGCCGGAAGAATGCCCGAAGCTTATAATGAAGTCGTTGTAATGGTAAACAAGCACAACGAGATATCGGACTACGGCCTTTACTGTCTCGGACTTATGGACAGCGATGAGCTTATCGAAGCGGTTAAGAATGCACTCAGCAATGACGGCGAAGAAGTCGATTTCAAGAGCGAGGAGCAGGAATATACTTATGATGAGCTTATGTCGCTTGAGTTCAGACTTGTTATAAACAGTGATTTTTACAGCAAAGAGAACGGCGTCTGGGTTGACAAGAGCGACGATAAGATATATATGACATCGGTAGTTGAAAACGCAGTGCCCATAAAGGTTGTCGGCGTTATCAAGCCCGAAGAAAACAGCATAATGTCTTCAAGCTCAACATCGGTTATCGGATATACCCATGCGCTTACCGAGTACCTTGTAAATAAAGTAAACGAGAGTGAGGTTGTTAAAGAACAGATCGCTTCTCCCGATACAGATATATTCACCGGAAAAGAGTTCAGGAAGACTGACGAAGAGCCTAAGAAGCTCACAATGGATGACCTTAAGGCATATATTGCAACGCTCCCTGCAGAACAGCAGGCGGAGATTTATGAAAAGCTTCAGCAGGCTCAGCAGATGGGTATGACGGAAGAACAGATAGCCGAGGCGTTTTCAAAGCAGTTCGGCTCAACCGATTCCGACGCAACCTATGACGGCAACCTCACAAAACTCGGCGTTGCTTCTCTTGACGAGCCCAGCAGAATAAGCATCTATCCCAAGGACTTCGACTCAAAGGAAAAGATAGAGGAGATAATAAACGACTACAACGAAAAAGTAAAGAGCGAGGGCAACGAAAACTTAAAGATAGAGTATACCGATGTTGTCGGACTTATGATGAGCTCCGTATCAACGATAATCGATGCCATAAGCGTGATACTTATCGCATTTGTAGCTATTTCTCTTGTAGTATCCTCGATAATGATAGGCATTATAACCTACATTTCCGTTCTTGAAAGAACAAAGGAAATCGGTATTCTTCGTGCGATGGGCGCAAGCAAGCGTGACGTCTCCCGTGTATTCAATGCCGAGACTCTTATCATAGGATTTGTTGCAGGTGCAATAGGCATAGGCGTAACTCTGCTGTTGCTGATACCGGCAAACGCTATAGTATACAGCCTTACCGGCATAAGCGGACTTTGCGTACTGCCTTGGCAGGGTGCATTGATACTTGTTGCAATCAGTATGATGCTGACTCTTATTGCAGGACTTATCCCGTCGCACTATGCGGCTAAGAAAGATCCCGTACTTGCACTGAGAAGCGAATAAAAATACAGACAGCCGCCGCACAAA
>JAEDNF010000309.1 GCA_016302655.1 Oscillospiraceae bacterium
ATGTGCTGATTTGCAAAAAAGTTGACTTGAAGCAGATTTTATGATAAAATAAATACGAATATTATTTTGAAAGAGTATTTTTATGGGCGTCGATATAAAAAATAAAGGAAAACTGTTTGTGATAGAGGGACTTGACGGCTGCGGAAAAAGCACACAGCTTGATATGCTCAAAAGTAAAACGGACACAAATACCCGTTTCATCAGCTTTCCTAATTATGACAGCGCAAGCGGACAGATAATCAAGGATTATCTCAGCGGAAAATTTGTCGAAGAAAATGGCAAGGCAGGTGCATATACCGCCAGCAGTTTTTATGCGGTTGACCGCTATATCAGCTATAAGACAGATTGGGAGAAGGATTATCAAGCCGGCAAAACTATAATTGCGGCAAGATACACCTCGTCAAATGCGATATATCAGATGACAAAGCTTGACAAATCTCAGTGGGACGAGTATCTTTCATGGCTTGAAGACTATGAATATGAAAAGTTCGGCATACCAAGACCCGATAAGGTGGTTTTTCTCGATATGCCTATAGAAGTATCTCAGAAGCTGCTCAGCTCACGCTATGGCGGAAATGAAGATAAAAAAGACATACACGAGAGAAATGTTGACTTTTTGAAGGCTTGCAGAGAAGCGGCTCTTTATACCGCTGAGCGAAAAGGCTGGTTTATTCTGCCTTGCTCCGATGGTGAGAATCCGTTCATACCGGAGAGCATTAATGAACAGCTTTCTGCACTTATTCTTGACAACTGAGTTTTAAGGAATGATAATGTGTTAGAATTAAAAGAACTAAGGATAGAAGACAAAGAATGGATCGATCCTCTGCTTCGCATTTCCGATTACAGAGGATGCGAGTACAATTTTACAAATAACTTTGTATGGAGCCGTATTTATAATATAACGGCAGGCAGATTTCAGGATTTTTATATAACAAAACATGGTGATGAGTTTGTTTTCCCTGCAGGAAAAGGGGATACAGACGCACTGCTTTCCGAGCTTAAACTATATTGTGATTCAAACGGTATACCGCTTAAGTTCTGCAGTATGGATATAAAAGATAAGATTTTGCTCGAACAGCGTTACCCGGGTAAGTTCACTTTTTCCACAAACGAAGACCTGTACGACTATGTATATGAATCGCAGTCGTTACAGACGCTGAGCGGAAAGAAGCTTCACTCAAAAAGGAATTATATAAACCGCTTCAAACAGCTTGACTGGAGCTTTGAGGATATAACTCCCGATAACATCGGCGAGTGCAAAGAAATGAGCCTTGAATGGTGCAAGAAAAACAGCTGTGAAGAAAACGAGGAAAAATCCGAAGAGATGTGTGCTGTTGCATCGGGACTCGAACACTTCTTCAAGCTTGGGCTTGTAGGAGGACTTATTCGTGTAGAAGGTAAGGTACAGGCTTTTTCATACGGCGAACAGCTTAACAGCGATACTTTTGTAACTCATGTAGAAAAAGCTTTTACCGAATATGACGGCACATATCCTATGATAAATTATATGATGGCAAACAGGTTCTGTAAAGAGCTTAAGTATATAAACAGGGAAGAGGACATGGGTGAAGAAAATCTCCGCAAAGCGAAGAAATCATATCATCCTTGCTTTATGGTTGAAAAGTTCAGCGCAGTTTACAATGCGTAGAAAGGAAAAAACAATATGATATATGCATTTCTTGCGGAAGGCTTTGAAGAAACTGAGGCAATAGCTCCTATCGATATTCTTAAAAGATGCGGTAAGGAAGTAGTGACCGTTGGTATCGGCGGCGGAGAAATTACAGGCGCACACGGCATTACGGTAGTTGCCGATATTACCGAGTCCGATATGATACTTACCGATAAGGTAGAGATGATAGTTCTCCCCGGAGGTATGCCGGGCACTCTTAATCTTGAAAAGAGCGAAGCAGTTCAGTCAGCTGTCAGCTTCTGTGCAGAAAACGGAAAGTATATCGGAGCAATTTGCGCCGCCCCTTCCATATTAGGAAAGCTCGGTTTGCTTGACGGCAAAAAAGCGACCTGCTTCCCAGGTTTTGAGCAGTTCCTCACAGGTGCAGAATTTACAGGCGAGCCTGTAAATATCGACGGCAACATAATA
>JAEDNF010000310.1 GCA_016302655.1 Oscillospiraceae bacterium
CTTTTCAAATTCTGCGGCAGACCTCTCATATCTTTCTTTCTGCTGCTGTACAGCGCCATCGGAATAAATCTCCTCAAGCGTGTGTATCTTATTTTTTGCCATACCCGTTTCCTTTCGTTTGTATAGTTTTATTTACACTTCCGCCGGAACAGCGAAAGTTAAAGTTCTAATCTT
Source organism: Oscillospiraceae bacterium (assembly GCA_016302655.1). GTDB lineage: Bacteria > Bacillota > Clostridia > Oscillospirales > Ruminococcaceae > Ruminiclostridium_E. The sequence goes on from JAEDNF010000310.1 coordinate 175, forward strand.
TTTCTGTGTAGAACATCCTGTATTTAGTCGAGTTGTGGAAGCTGACGCTCAGCACCAGACCTATCGCCACAAACAGACAGACAGCCGATGTGCCGCCTGCGCTGAAGAACGGCAGAGGTATACCGATAACCGGCGCAACGCCGAGCACCATTCCTATATTTATCGTAGTGTGGAACACTATCAGCGCAAATACGCCTATGCATATCATTCTGCCGAGAGTATCCTTTGCTCCGCTTGAATTGGACAGTATCTTAAGCGACAGCAAAGCCAGAAGTCCCACTACCAAAAGACATCCGAGAAGTCCCATAGTCATGCCTATATACGAAAAGATAAAGTCGTTGTGTATCTCGGGGACATAGGTGTAATCGCCGCCCGAAAGACCGAGTCCGGTAAGCCCTCCCGAACCGAGAGCTATCTTTCCCACTCTTTGCTGCATATATATTCCGAGCGCCTCTTCCTGCTGCATCTGAGTATCCCACAGCACCTGAAAGCGCTTCTGCTGATGCGGCTGCATCAGATAGTTCCACAGGACATACACCCCCGGCGGTATGGCTACCGCTATTAGCGCCATATACTTCCACGAAAGACCTGCCGCTATCATCATACACATAAAGATGAATATGAACACAAGCGCAGAGCCGTCGTCGCCCGTTTCAACTATTATGAGCGTAGGAACGGCGCCGTGAATACACAGCAGAATAAAATGTATCGGCTCATTCATCCTGTCCTCGACCTTTGACAGATGATAGGCAAACGACAGAATAAAAGCAAGCTTCAGTATCTCCGACGGCTGAATCGTCATAATACCGAAATCGAGCCAGCCGATATCGTCTGCACCCTCACGCTGAAGTCCGAGGGAGGTAAAAAGGAGTAATGTCAGCCCGAGCGCTATCGGACCGTATATATACCATAATTTCGCAATAAACTTGTAATTGATACCGGCAATTATCATCGCAATGATAATACCGCCGATAACGGCAATAAGCTGAGTCTTGTACTGGCTGTCGCTGACAGCCTCGCTTATATCGTTGGTGTAAAGCGTATACTGGATAAAAACGGCAAAACCTGCTATGCCTGCACACATGAGAAGCAGCAGCTTATCAAGTTTTCCGAAATAGGTCTTAACTTTTGTCAAAATGAATTTCATAAAGCTGCGTTCCTTTTTTGTCTGCGGCACCCTGCCGCAAGACACGATTATCGTTACAGTTATATATATTATACTCGCAAAAATCCGTTTTTTCAAGAGAAAAACAAATAAATCGCCGCTTTACATAATTTTTGCAAATTAAACACAAAAAGCCGAAGAATTATTGATAATTCTTCGGCTCTTTTTACAATCGATTATTATTTACCGATATCCTGTCGGCAAAAGCGGCTCGTGCCTCCTCTTCCGACAGAGGTCTTGAACAGTAATAACCCTGCATTCTGTCAATGGCGTACTGCTGTGCGGCACTCAGCTGTTCTTTATCCTCCACGCCCTTGACGCAGACCGTGAGGCCTCTGCACTTGGCAAGATTTACAACAGCGCCGACAAGCTCGCTGTCAAACTCATCCTCGTGATTCAAAAACAGCTTTGCCGGAATATTGACAATGCTGACATAGGAGTTTTTCAGCACTTTGAGCGAAATATTGCCTGTGCCGTATTTGTCTATCGCTATATTAACGCCCAGCGAGCGAAGGTCGTGCAGTATATGAGTGCTGTCGCTGTAGAAAATGTTCGCCTTTACGGGTATCTCAAGTATCAGCGAAGAAGGATCGATACCGCTTGTTTCAAGGCAACGGCGCACCTGTGATACTATCTCGCCCGACTGCGGCTCGCCTGCTGTCAGATTTACGCTGATCGTGAAGTTTTCGAGTCCGCTGTCCTGCATCTGCTTGCAGAAAATACAGGAGCGTTCCATGACCCAGCCGTCGATAA
>JAEDNF010000045.1 GCA_016302655.1 Oscillospiraceae bacterium
GGTGGCGGCATTATCAAGATAAATCAAAATTTCTTCTCCTTTGCTTTGCTTATTCTCTGTTATCTGTATGCTATCAATATGTGATTTTTATTATACACCTTTTTCCCGAAAAAAAATAGGGTATATTCTGAAATTTTTATGAAAAAATAACGGTACAACCAAAAAAATATAACCGGAAGAAAGGATCAGCTTATGTATATTTCAAAACGCAGCTTTGTGCGGATAGTAAGCTTTCTTATTGCGATAATCGTTGCAGTGGGAATAGCCGCCGCAGTCAATATGAACTCCTCACAGCGCTACAAGCGCAGTTTTGAGCAGAATATGACACGAAATGTCGAAGACCTGTCAAACGAGATAGAAAATATCAAAAACACCTTGTACAAGGGTATGTACGCAGGTACGCCGCAGATGATGACTCAGTTGTCGTCAAAGCTGTGGAGCGACGCTTCAACGGCAAAAGCCGCACTTGCTCAGCTTCCCGTATCCGAGCTTCATCTGGAGAACACATATAAATTTCTGTCGCAGGTCGGCAACTTCTCAAAGAGCCTTGCCGAGAAATATTCAGACGGAGAACAGCTTACCGAAGAGGACAGGAACTCGCTTATAACTCTCAGCGAATACGCCGCTACGCTGTCGGAAAATATGTGGAAGGTCGAACAGCGCATAAATAACGGCGAGCTCTCCTTTGAAAAAGCCGCAACGGAAGTTCAGGGCGTTGGCAATTCAGATGAACCTGCATATATTACAGAGGGCTTTACCGATTTCGAAGAAGGCTACGACAACTATCCCACGCTGATATATGACGGTCCATTTTCCGACCATATTCTTGAAAAAGAGCCTGTTATGCTGAAGGGCGCAGAGGAAGTAAGTCTGTCCGACGCTCTGAAAAAAGCTGAGAAGGCGTGCGGCAGAGTCGGGCTGACACATTCCGAACAGGATGACGAAGACGGTAAAATGCCTTCGTATATCTTCACAAAAGACGGCATTTCGGTAGCTGTTACAAAAAACGGCGGCTATATCAGCTATATGATAAATAACAGAAATGTGCCTTCCCGTTCAATGACAGGCAGAGAGGCTGTCGATAAAGCCGTAAAGTATCTCGAAATGCTCGGCATAAGCAACATTACCGACACATATTATGAAATCAACGGTAATGTATGCACCGTAAACTTTGCCGGAACAAAAGACGGGGTTATACTCTACACCGACCTTATAAAAGTGAGCGTTGCTATGGATGACGGCGATATACTGGGCTTTGACGCACGAGGCTATATCACAAACCACACCGACAGAGCATTGCACGAACCTCTGATTTCGGCAGATAAGGCACGGGATACGATCTCAGATCAGCTGACGGTTACGGGAACACAGCTTGCTGTTGTTCCTTCGTCAGGCACAAACGAGCTGTTCTGCTACGAGTTTTCCTGCACAGCGCCCGACGGCAGACAGATGATGATATATATCAACGCCGACACCGGCAAGGAGGAGCAGATACTTCTGCTCGAAATCAGTGAAAACGGCACTCTCACCGTCTGATACGGCAAAGAAATGTCTATCGCACTAAGAAAAACGATTTCACTGTTTTGTCATAATTTTTCAGTAAAACTACACGCAATTAAGGGGTTTATCAGCACAAAACAGCAATAATTCACTTGACTTTTTGTGCCAAATAAGATATACTAAACTTGTAGCAAAATAATATCGAGACTCAAGCGACAACAATAAATTTGTCGCACGGAGGGTAATAATGAAAAAAAGCTTAGTCACACTGCTTGTTTCGGCTCTGATGATATCAGCGATCGTCACATTAAGCGGATGCGGCTCAGACACAGTATCATCTGACAACAACATCTCATCGGAACAATCTACCACAACAAAAAGCGAAAGTTCAGATCCTCAATCCGTGCAGACGACTACTGTTGAGAGCGTCCCCGACCCTGTTGAATCTACCGATTCATCGGATACGGAAAGTGATACTTCAGACACAGCAAGCAGTGATAACAATGATATTTCGGATCTTCGCAGTCAGATAGTTGACACAGCGGAGGCTCTGGTCGGCATCGACTATGTTTCCGGAATGGCGGCTCCCGAGACCGGTTTTGACAATTCGGGACTTATCTACTATGTACTTCGTGAAAACGGCTTTATTAACTGCCCCAGAGGTACTACAGCACAAATGGAGATGGGGACTTCAATAGCGTTTGAAGATATACAGCCGGGCGACTTAGTGTTCTTCACGGATACAGACTCAGAGACAGGCGAAAAGATCGACTTCGGAGGAATATATATCGGTGACGGAAAGCTGATATACAGCCCTTATCCCGGAGAAAAAGTAAAATTTGCAGATATAAACAGCGATTACTGGAAAAACAGCTTCAGCTGTGCGGTAAGCGTTGCATAACATCCGAATAAGACATTGTCCTTCATATAAAACTACAAGAACGCCGTCTGCGTAAAGCAGGCGGCGTTTTTGTGCTTATCTATCCGCATATCTCGTCGCTGTCAAGCAATATCGTGAACGGTCCGTCGTTTAGCAGTCCGACCTTCATATCCGCCCCGAAAATGCCTTTCTCAGTCCTGAATTGTTTTTTACATTCCGATATGATATATTCGTAAAGCTCGTTTGCCATATCGGGCTTTCCTGCATTGATAAAAGACGGGCGGTTGCCTTTTTTGCAGTCGGCATACAGCGTGAACTGCGATATCAGCAGAAGCTCGCCGCCTACGTCGGCAAGCGACAGATTTGTCTTTCCGTTCTCATCGTCAAAGATACGAAGACCGAGCATCTTTTTTACCATTTTGTCGGCTGTCTGCTTTGTGTCGGTCTGAGATATTCCGATAAGCACGAGAAAGCCTTTATTTATCTTTCCTACCGTCTCGCCGTCTACAGCTACGCTTGCCTGCGACACTCTCTGAATAACGAATCTCATTGTTTCCCTTTCCAAAAAACAATGCTGCCGTATTTTCAGGCAGCATTGCTGAATATTATTGCTTTTATCAATATGCACCCATATATCTTGTAAGATCGTCCGGGTTCTGACAGCGGCTTCTTGCCACCTGCTCGGTGATCTTGCCGGTGCGGACAAGTCTTGCGAGATCCTGGTCAAGCGAGAACATACCGAGAGCCTTAGATGTCTGGATAGCGTTAGGAATCTGGAATATCTTACCTTCACGGATAAGTGCGGAGATAGCGTCGGTACAGCTCATCAGCTCAAGTGCGGCTATACGGCCCTTGCCGTCTGCTGTAGGAACAAGCGTCTGAGAGATAACCGCAACGAGAGAGTTTGCAAGCTGTGCTCTGATCTGTCCCTGTGAGTGAGGCGGATATACGTCTATAATACGGTCGATGGTTTCAGCCGCACCTGTGGTATGCAGGGTCGAAAGCACAAGGTGACCTGTTTCTGCGGCGGTTACTGCGGCGTTGATAGTCTCAAAGTCACGCATTTCTCCGACGAGGATAACATCGGGGTCTTCACGGAGTGCGGCACGCAGAGAGCCGGCAAAGCTGTCTACATCGGCACCGATCTCACGCTGGTTTACCATTGACTGCTTATGAGTGTGAAGATACTCGATAGGGTCTTCTACCGTGATGATATGGCAGTTCTTGTTTCTGTTTATGTGGTCGATCATTGCCGCAAGAGTCGTTGACTTACCGGAACCGGTAGGACCTGTTACAAGCACAAGGCCTCTGGGACGGAGCGCAAACTCACCCATAAGTCCGGGGAGCATTAAATCCTGCAGAGTGGGGATATCGTTACGCAGAAGTCGCATTGCGATAGCGTGATAGCCTCTCTGTCTGTATACATTGACTCTGTGTCTGTGTCCCGACGCAGATACATACGAGAAGTCGGTGTCAAGACCTTTCTGAATGGAAGCCTTGTGCTTCATAGAAGTTATCTGATTTATGATATTGACGATTATCGGTTCTGTACAGTCGGGATAACCGCTGAGCTTTTTGATACTGCCGTGAAGACGGACAACGGGAGGAAGTCCCGCAGTAAAATGTAAGTCCGAACAGCCGAGCCTTCTCGCTTCGTCAAGTATTTTGTTAATATCCACCTTTGTGATCTCCTTTTATTACATATATTGCAAGCACCTTATCCGAATTATACGGAGTAGGTAGCCTTTACAAGCTCGTCAAGCGTAGTAGTTCCGGCAAGCACCATGTCGGTAACGTTGTTTCTAAGAAGCTTAGTGCCGTTCTTTTCAGCCTGTGCGCCTATCTGTTCTGCGGTAGCGCCGCTTGAGATAAGCTCCTTGATATCGTTTGAGCTTACTATTATCTCATGTATAGCGGTTCTGCCCTTGTAGCCTGAGTTATGGCAGGCACGGCAACCGCCGCGATGAGCCTGGTATACCTCGACCGGCTCGGTCTTTCCTACCAGTCTTAAGTCTGCGGGATCGGTCAGCATAACCTTCTCCTTACACTCCGGACAAAGAAGCTTAACAAGTCGCTGTGCTATAACGCCTACCAGCGAAGAGGCAACCATGTACGGAGCAACGCCCATATCAACAAGACGGAGTATCGTACTTGCGGCGTCGTTTGTATGCAGTGTAGAAAGAACAAGGTGACCTGTGATTGCGGCACGGATAGCGATATCAGCCGTCTCGCCGTCACGAATCTCACCGACCATTACTATATCCGGGTCCTGACGAAGAATAGAACGCAGAGCCGCCGCAAAGGTAAGTCCTGCCTTGGCGTTTATCTGTACCTGGTTTACACCGTCTATCTTCTTTTCGCAAGGGTCTTCAACTGTTACTATGTTAACATTGGGCTTTGAAAGCTCGCCGAGTGTTGCATAAAGGGTGGTAGATTTACCCGAACCTGTAGGTCCCGTAACAAGCATAACTCCGTGCGGACATCTGATTATCTGCTTGAACATCTCGTAGTTATAGAGAGTCATACCGAGATCGGTGATCTTTCTTGTCTTTTCATCTGCCGTTGAAAGCAGACGGATAACGCATTTCTCGCCGTATACGGTAGGTATCGTAGATACACGGACATCGAGGTTTACTCCGTCTATCGTCATACCGAATCGGCCGTCAAGCGGTATTCTCTTCTCGGCTATATTCATACCGCCGAGAATCTTTATACGGGTGATAAGAGAGTTATGTGCGGCAGGCTTAACCTTCATCTGTTCAACAAGCTCGCCGTCGATTCTGAGTCTTATCCTCGTTCTGTCCTTGAAAGGCTCTATATGAATATCCGATGCGTTCATTCTGAAGGATGTCTCAACTATCGTATTAACGAGCTTAACGATAGGCGCATTATCAACACGCTCGCCCGACTCGGGATCGTCCTGTATAACGCCGTCTGCATCTCCCGTATACTCTTTGTTGAGGTTATCCATAACATTGCTTACGGTCTGCTGTGAGTAAGCCTTGTTGATAGTTTCCTCAATAGCCGTGCGGGTAGCCAGCATTGCGTGTATCTCCATGCCGGAGATAACCTTCAGTTCCTCAAATATGTAGAAGTTGATAGGATCGTCTGTAGCAACGGTAAGTCTTGAATCCGTCATCTGAAAAGCTACACAGCAGTTCTTCTTTGCTATGGCCTCAGGGATTTTCTTAACCGCCTCGATATCTATCTTCGTGGTCGTCAGGTCGATAAAAGGTACCTTAAGTCGTATGGACAGCGCCTGAGCAAGCTGAGTTTCCGAAACATAGCCGAGCTCAAGAAGCACATCACCGAGCTTCTTACCGGGTTCTTCTCTCTGCTTATCGAGAGCATCGTTTAATTGTGCTTCTTTCAGAAATCCGTTTTCTACAAGAATCTGACCTATGGGTATATTCTTCATTAAATGTTTCCCCCTGATACGATTTTTAGTTCATTCACAGCTTTGTACTTGAAAAAAGCGGTGATATATGTTAAAATATCCATACGCTGTTTACAGCCCCTTTATCAAGAAAGGAAGGATCATATATGACAGGTATACTCTGGTATGATACCATTGTTTGCGTACTTGTATTTATCTTCGGTTCGGTCATAGGCAGTTTTCTTAATGTTGTCATATACCGTACTCCTCAGCATATGTCGATAATAAACGGCCCGTCACACTGCTTTTCCTGCGGTGAACGCATAAAGGCGTACGACCTTGTTCCGATATTCAGCTGGATAATACTCGGCGGAAAATGCCGCAAGTGCAAAGCGCCCATCTCGGTGCGCTACACGATAGTTGAAGCTCTCACCGGACTTATGTTCCTGCTGAGCTACATACGCTTCTCGGCAAGTCTGCCTATGGTGGTTGCCATCGTCTTTTTCTCTTTGCTGATAGTGCTTAGCTGTATAGATATCGACCATATGGAGATACCCTACTGGTGCACTATATCAATAGCGGTTCTCGGTATTGCAACATTCTTTACCGAGCCTAATATGCCCTGGTGGGAGCATTTTGCAGGCGCCGCCGTAATAGCCGTGCCTTTTGCCGTACTCGCACTTTTCGGCGGTATGGGCGGAGGCGATGTTCAGCTTATGGCTGCCGCAGGCTTTGTGCTCGGATGGAAGATAGTCCCTGCAGCCGTTATAGGCGTTATAATAGGCGCTGTATACGGAGTTGTAATGCAGGTGAGCCTATCGTCCTTTACCAAAGAACGTACAAAGGAAATCAGCGAAAAGCTGACCGCCTGGTGCGAAGGAAAGAACACCGAGGGAGCGGAAGATGTCATTTACGGTGAATTTGAACACGGTAAATGCAAGATATCTGCCGATTTGTTCGAGGAAAAGGCATGGAGCCTTTCTGCCGATGAGCTGAAAACCGCTGTAGAAGAGCTTTCAGCTGAGCTTCTTGCGGTTATGCCCGACCTTCCCGACAGCAAGGAATTTGTCTTCCGTGCATCTGTCAAAGACGGTGCGGTAACAAAAATCAAACTTCGCAGACGCATCGCTTTCGGTCCTGCGCTGAGCGTGGGACTTGCGGTTGGTATGCTCTGCGGTGAAACTATCATCAAGTCATACCTCGCACTTTTATGATTGAGGTTTATATTTCCCCCGCCGAAAAGACGGGGGATTTTTTTATCCGAATGTCTTGATTCTGTAGAGTATAACTACATTCAGATCTGTGCTGTAAGAATAGTCCTTTAAAGCCGTATCACTCGAAGGAGTCAGTTTAAGAAGCGACATGTTGAGCAGCTTGAACATCTGTACACGCTCGCTTATCTTGATATTTCCGTCAGCGTCATAAGTATTGACGCCGATGCGGCACCATGTACCCTTGTCTGCGACTGTTGTTTCAAATGAGAATTTATATCTTGAGTCGTTGTAATACTCGTCATCGAATACCGAGTATAAATTGCCGAGCAGCGCTGCTGTAGCTTTGGTGTTGTAATCGGTAAGACTGTTTATTTTTCCGAAGTCGTACAGCTTATAGCCTTTTGTTGTAGTGCGCAGCACCATGCAGTAAGTCTTCTCGTTTGCCTCTGCATCGGCAAGCATTGCTTTGACGCGCTTTCCTACGCTGTCATCTTCGTCGGACGACTTTGTCATCTGCTCGTCAGTAAAGCCTGCAATATTATAAGTGGTAGCAACATTCAGCTTATCTGAGATATATCCCATTATCGTATCCGTAACGGAGTTTGTGACTGCGTCCTCGTCAAGCGACTTGATAATGGATGAAACAGGTGTGAACATAGCCATTGCGGCTCCGATAAGAACCATCATTATCGCCATTGCAACTATGAGTTCGACCAGCGTAAACGCTTTTTTTCTGAGGAGCTTTTTCATTTATTTCATACCTCCTCGTTATACTGTGTGAACATGAGTGTAAATACCGTTTGTTTCCTGATCGTCAAAGGTACAGGACTTGTCTGTGCTTTCACTGTCGGGCTTAATAAAGTATTTTGCAAAGCTGCCGTACTCGCTGTCAAACATATCTTCGGGTAAGCTGAACGAAATATGCATCGTATAACTTGTATCCTTATTGTTTACAGTCTTTGCATAAAATCTTACATTCTTGCTCGATACCATGCTGTAAAGCATTTTTGCATCGGGTGTAACGACGATATTTGACGCATTGTTCGGAAGTGCAACCTTGAGCGATCTGCACTCTGAGCCGTTCAGTACGCTTTTGCTTGTGCTCACTGCAAAGTCAAGCACTATTGTGTACCTGCCGTCAGCGAGCGTACAGCTCTTTTCCTCAACATATATCGTGTCGATATCCTTTGTGCCGTAGATATGAATATCTTCGGTGATCATACCGCCGGTATTCTTGTCTTTATCACTGCTGCCGGGAGTGCTTGTAATAGACGCATTCAGCTTATTTATTTCAAGCCTGCTGTCACCATCGGTAGCGCTGTTGTCCTGCTGGATCTTTATATCGTTGATCTTTACCTCGTTTGTACCGCCGCTGCCGCTGACAAACTTCATCACAAGGTTGGTAGTATCTCTTTCTACAAGAGCGTTTTCCTGTACGAGATTGTTTATCTGAGCGTCCATATCCTTGTCGACTCTGTCATTGCTTTTATACTGATTTATGGCAATGGCAAGTATCTGCATTACGATAGCCGACATAAGAGCGAATATTACTATTGCTACCAGACACTCGGTAATTGTAAAGCCTTTTTTTGTGCGTAAACGCTTTATCAGCTTCATGCTATCCGCCCCTTTCATCAGTTATAACCGTACTTTCTCCACGCTCTTGAGCTTGAAGAACCTATCGTTCCTATATCGCCGCCGGAGTTTGCTATCAGCTTTTCCATGTAGTCAAATCTGGCTTCTTCTTTTTCTTCATCGGAAAGAGAATCATCAACGAATCTGTCATAGTAATCGTAAGGAATAGTCGCCATATATATTCTTGAGGTATTAGGCATCTCATAGTCGGATACGATAAGACCGCCGAGCATTGCGAAGTGACCTTCTCCTGTTTTACCTGCGCCGAATGTCATATACGGTGCGTAAACAAATCCGCAGAATGTATTGTACTGCATATCAAAGTTGACATCGCTGTTTTTATTTATCGCAACAATGAACAGATTGTTATGCAGGCCGCCCGTACTGTTATAAGTATCTACAACGCTTTGCTTGAACAGCGTCCGCTTCTTTGTATCGGTATCTGTAGTACGCATGATAGCCTTAACTTTATCTTCACTGAAGGAGTCAGTGTTTGTCACTTTGCCGTCAGACGCTATCGCACTCGGCAGTATCTGCTTTAACAGATTATAATGTCCCATAAATAGACGAGTCTGTGCAAAATAGGTTACATTATCCGCAATTACGAATATTACGCTTCCCTTACCCTTTGTAAGAACGCTGAACCATCCGGCGAAAAGACCGCTTGGTTGGTTGTTCCATCTGAAGCAGTTGAACTTATCCTTATCTGCCTCTGCATTAGAGAAGGTATAGCTTGTTTCGGAATTCTTGGTCATAAAACAGTTAGCGGGGAGATAAACATACATATCAATATCATTGCCATCGGGCATTGTTGTATCGAACACT
>JAEDNF010000311.1 GCA_016302655.1 Oscillospiraceae bacterium
AGCTGTACATCTGGGAGATACTCTTGCTGTCAGCGGAATACCTTCGCAAGTGAGGTACAGATAAGACTCAGCACCCATCATTTCGGTTACATCAACTGTAGCCTCGATGATACCTGTCTTAGCGTTGGAGAGGAACATCTCTTCATCGTGAATGTTCTCGGGACGGATACCGAGGATAACTTCCTTGTCTACATAGTACTGCAGAGCGTCGTTATCAGCCTTAGCGCTGGGAAGTTCAACATAGAACTTTCTGCCTCTTGAAGTCTTGGTATCTTCTGAACCGAACTCAACTGTGTACTTGCCGCCCAGCATAAGGAGCTTAGCATTGATGAAGTTCATCTGAGGTGAACCCATGAAGCCTGCAACGAACTTGTTAACGGGGTTCTCATACAGGTTGATAGGTGAATCGATCTGCTGGATGTAACCATCCTTCATAACAACGATTCTGTCACCCATCGTCATAGCCTCGATCTGGTCGTGGGTAACGTAGATGAATGTTGTACCTAACTTCTTGTGGAGCTTGGAAAGCTCGGTTCTCATCTGTGCACGGAGCTTAGCGTCGAGGTTTGACAGAGGCTCGTCAAGTAAGAATACCTGAGGATCACGAACGATAGCTCTACCTAAAGCTACACGCTGTCTCTGACCACCTGATAAAGCCTTGGGCTTTCTGTCGAGAAGGTGTGCGATATCAAGGATCTTAGCAGCTTCTTCAACGAGCTTCTTGATCTCATCCTTGGGCACTTTTCTCAGCTTTAAGCCGAATGCCATGTTCTCGAAAACGGTCATGTGAGGATAAAGAGCGTAGTTCTGGAAAACCATCGCAATATCACGATCCTTAGGTGCTACATCGTTTACGAGTCTGTCGCCGATGAAGAGCTCGCCTTCGGAAATTTCCTCAAGACCTGCGATCATTCTTAATGTTGTTGACTTACCGCAACCGGAAGGACCAACGAGAATGATGAACTCCTTGTCCTTGATGTTCATGGTGAAGTCTGATACGGCTACAACACCGCCGGGGTAACGCTTGTAGATACCCCTTAAAGATAAACTTGCCATTTATGTGTGACCTCCTGTTTTATTGCAGAATAACCTTACGCTAATATTTTAACAAAAACGCGGCGAAAATGATAGTACCTAATTACCCAAAGATTTTATGCTCTCGTTATGCAAAATTACCAATAGATATAAAACGCATTTTGATTTTGTCCATTTTGTGTGCATTTTATACAAAATTCTGCTCATTTTTAAGCAAAGCTAAAGCCAAATCTTAGCTATTTTGTGACTATTGACAAATGAACGAGCATAATTTTAGTGAAATTTTGCAATTTATACTCAAAAACAAAAGCTGAAAAAATACATTTTCGGCATTTCGATGAATATTTTAGCATAGATTTTATAAGAAATCAAGTGTAAAATCGTATTTTTGAAGGAGATAACGTGAAAACAAGAATCAGGGCAAGAAAATGGATAATAACGGCAGCAGTGCTTGCCGCTTTGTTTGTGGCGGTAATGCTGATATGCCGAAAAGGCACTATACCCGGAGAATCGGTCACGGACAGAGTAACTTTTGCAAAGAGTCTCGGCTACAGCATACAAGAGGAAAGCGAAACCAAAAAAGATATTGTGATACCGTCTGTTTTTTCTGATGTGTATGAAAACTACAACGCACTTCAGAAAAACGGCGGCTTCGACCTGTCGGCATACAAAGGTGAACAGGCAATTGTGTATACATATCCCGTCACAAATCATCCCGAGGGCGACGGCGTAATGATGAATATTATAGTATGTAAAGGCAGGATAATAGGCGGAGATATCTGCTCTGCTGAGTATGACGGATTTATGACAGGGCTCGTCAGAACAAGCTGAGCTCTCGCTAACAATTTTTTGCGGCGTGATATACCGTCTTGAAATGTGTCACCGGCACATTTCAAGAGGAAAGATAGCCGTTTGCATACAGTTTAAGGGAAACTTTTTTCGTGAAAAAGTTTCCCTTATACCTTTCAAAAATCGTTTTGTCTAAGAGTGTTTCGCTCTCTGCGGAGAGCGATTCGGGACTCTGTCCCGAAACCCTGCAAGCCTT
>JAEDNF010000046.1 GCA_016302655.1 Oscillospiraceae bacterium
CCTTCTTATCCTTCTTTTCTTCCTGCTTTATTACATCCTGTGCGAACAATTCAGCCTCGGGAGAATTTACATCGCAGTATCTTCCGCTTTCTATTCCGCATACATCCGAAAAATCGCAGTATTCGCAGGATATCGCATTGTTATTCTGCACAAGAGGTATTGCGCTGACATTGCCCGATTTTACTTCGGTGAGATTATCCTTTACGACTTTCAGCACACGGTCTTTCAGCCTGTCGAGCTTGCCGCTGTTTACCGTGACCGCCGAAAAGAAATTTGCCGCTTTTTCATTGCCTTTGCTGTCGGTCGTTATGCCCGAATAAAACAGCTTTTCCTTTTCATAAACCGTACCTTCTACGGCAAAGCCGTTCTCCCTGTGCGTGTCGAGCCATATACTTCTTTTAAGCTTCTCCGACGGAGCGGTTATATCCTTTAGAGGCGTTTTCCCTGCAGGATAATATACCGCCGCAGAGGGAGCAAGTCCGCTGTTGCTGTCGCAAAGCGCAAACAGATACAGCAGCAGCTGAAGGTCAAGGCCGTAGTATACACGGTTCATATCCGCTTTCTTCGGTCCTGTCTTATAGTCTATTACTCTGAGCTGTCTTTCGCTGTCGCTTTGCGCTATGTCCACCCTGTCGACCGTTCCCGATATGCCGACTTTCTGTAAAGTTCCGTCGGGAAGAGTGATATCAAAGCTGTAAGGCTCTGCCGATAGCCCATCGACAGCTTTCCCCCGTTCAAGCTTCAGCTCAAAGAACATCGGCTTGAAGCTGCTTTTTTCAAGCTCAGCCGTCATATACAGAATTATATAATAAGCCGTCTTTGCCATAGAGTCGTACAGAGTGTTGAAACGCACGCTCATCTCGCTTTCGGGCAGAAGATATTGACGGCGGTATTCGTCCATTGCCGTTTTAATAAGCTCTTTTATCTCTTCGCTTTGCACATGGGGATTGGAATCTGCCGATTTATCCGCATATATCCGTTCAAAGCAGTATTTCATCACGTAGTGCATTATGTTGCCGTAGTTGCCCGAGTTCATCGTTATATCCGATGCGGAGCGAAGAGAAAGACCGTACCTGCAGAAGTAGGCAAACTTACAGCCGTTCAGCTTTTCTATAGCCGTTGGCGACAAATCTCTGGGCGGGAAAACAAGCGGAGCGATATCCTTTATGATATGCTCCTCGGCGCCCTGCTCACGCTTTTTCGCTATAGCTTCAAACTTGTCTGCACAAGTGGGCATATCGCTCTCTTTCAGCGCAGAAAGTATTACTTCCGCCTTGTCTTTTGAGTCGCATCCGTTTATGCATCTTACATACTGCTTTTCGGCTGACCTTATGCTCTCGCAGAAATTCAGAGGATCTTCCTTATCTATGTTTATAAGCTGTGTTCCGAAGGCTTTTTCCATAACCTCAAAGCACTCTGCCGCATTATCGGGTTCGCCCGTAAAAGTTACGCACAGCTTTTCCGACGGTAAGCTGAGAACCTTGTACACATCAAAAACGGCACGGGAATATTCAGTTTCCTCGTCCTCTTTTACCACTATCTCGCTTTTTCTCAGCTTTTCTATTTCACTAAGGGTAAATACTGGGGTGTCTTGTGTATCAATAACGGGGAATGTTCCCTTTGAAGCGCCCATAACGAACACGGCACGGACATCCTTGCTCCTTGTCCTTGACGCATCTCCGAAGAGTATGCTGTCCAGTACTTTAGGCGGCCGTGAAAGGCTTATCTGAGAAGCACAGTTGCGAACTGTCAGCGCATACTCTTCAAGCGTCATAGGCATACCGTCAAGCGTTTCATACAGCGATGACAGCATATCCGATACCGTTGACCACAGGTTGTTGTATTCTTCGGTCTTTTCCTTGACATATTTTAAGTCACGGGTGGAATTGTCCTGGCATTGTCCCTGTATAGCCGCCTTAATATCGGCTTTCTCAAATAAGAACCGTGTGAAAAGTTCGGTCAGCTGTCTGCCGTCCTTACCCTCTGCCTCACGGGCAAACTTTACAAGCGGAGCAACTATCTGCTCTCTTATATACTCTACCGTCTTATCGTCTTCGGTATCGACTTTAGGGAACGGGCGGTTCCACGACTTGTCCTTCAAATCCCAGTAGCTTGCGTATTCATCGAACAAATGGCGTTCTCTCAGCGTTATCGGTCTTGTTGAGCCATCGTTTTTGCCCGACGGTATTCGTGCAAATCCGCTTTTGATATATCTCATTATGTTTGTGCCGACGGGTTTTGCCGCCGCCGCAAAAAGACAATCGAAAAATCTCAGCAGAGGCTTTTCGGATATAGGCTCGGGCAGGTCGGCAAAAACAGGTATGCCGTATCTCAGCGCCGCAGATACAAAGGTGCTTGCATAGGTTGAAGGTGAAGCGCAAATAACTGCGATGTCCGAATATCTGTATCCCTCTTTTCGTACAAGCTTCTTTATCTGTGAGCAGACGTAGTCAGCCTCACTGCTCATACTGCGTGAGAATGCGGCGGTTACTGAGTCACCGCTTCCGTTTTCTTCGCTTTCACCGCAAAGCTTATCACGGAGTATCCTTATAGAATCATTCTTATATCTCGGTGCATCGGACAGTACCGTTTCTCTGATTTCGGCGTGCTCTTTTCCTGCTGTCTTTGTGAAGAAATCCTTTGTCCTTTCGCACATCAGAAATACATCCGAGCCGCTTGGGCTTAAGCAAAGTGCCACCGTACAATTATTACTCTGCCTTATCATCGGCTCAAGAAAGCGCTTCTGCGCTCCCGTGAAGCTGTCAAATCCGTCTATGTATATGCTGACTCCGGCAAAGCAGTCGTTCTCCTCGGCGGTCTTTGCCGCAAGCACAAGATTGTCCTGCCTGTCATCGTATATTCTTCCCAGCGTCTTGTCGTACAGGTTGTATATTGCGGCTATATCGCTAAGTTTATCTTTAAAACAGCCTGCATCTTCTTTTTCGGCGGCGGCTGAAAGCGTCTCGCAGGATATACCCGAATTTTTCAGCATATTTACCGCTGACAGACATACTGCGGCAAAGCCCATCTTGCCCGATGCGCCCGAGTAAAACCTGAGCGAGTTCTGAAGCTCTTTTACCGTTCTGAGCATTACCGCCGTCTTTGCGGTAGTATCGGCATAGCTCTTTCTGCTGCAGTATTTTTTCAGTATCTGCTCGGAAAGGGCAGAAAAGCCCGTGACGCTGATACTGCTCTTTTTCTCGCCGGTTGCCTGCGCCATTCTGCGCTCGCTCTCAAACACGAACTGGTCAGGCACAAGCAGTATGGCTTCGCCCTCTTCTTTGCTTATTGCGTCATAGATACGGCAGGTTTTTCCGCTTCCTGCCGCACCGAGTATGAAATCAAGCATAACTCTTCCTCTTTCCTGCTCTTACTGTATGTGTAGAACCGATAAGTATATAATAACACATTCTGTGTCCCTTTTCCAGTACACCTGTGAATTTTCCTCCTATTTGCCCGATAATCTTTACATCGGTATAAAAATGTAGTATAATAATATAGTCAACCGACCTTCGGTACGGAATTTACAAGGTCGGCAGTTTTTTACAAAGGGACGGCAACGGCAGTCCCGTCATTTTTGAAAGGAAATATCTTATGTCTGAATTAATGTTAGGCAATCAGGCGGTTGCAAGAGGTCTCTATGAGGCAGGAGTAAGCGTGGTTTCAAGCTATCCCGGCACTCCCAGCACCGAGATCACCGAGTTTGCCTCAAAGTACCCCGAGGACGAAATGTACTGTGAATGGGCTCCCAACGAGAAGGTAGCCTGTGAAGTGGCAGTAGGCGCAAGCATAGCAGGAGCAAGGAGCTTCTGCGCTATGAAGCATGTCGGACTTAATGTTGCCGCCGATCCCCTCTTTACCGCAAGCTACACAGGTGTAAACGGAGGTATGGTGATAGCGGTTGCAGACGATCCCGGTATGCACAGCTCGCAGAACGAGCAGGATTCACGCCACTATGCCATTGCCGCAAAGGTTCCCATGCTTGAACCGTCCGACTCTCAGGAGTGCAAGGACTACGCAAAGCTCGCATACGAGATATCCGAAAAGTTCGACACTCCCGTTATACTGCGCCTTACCACAAGAGTAAGCCACTCTCAGTCCGCAGTAAGCACAGAGGACAGAATCGAAAAAGCTCTGCCCCAATACGAAAAGAACATAGCAAAGAATGTAATGGTACCTGCAAACGCTATCAAAAAGCACATAGTTGTTGAACAGCGCACGCTCGACCTTATAAATTACGCAGAAACCTCAGGCATAAACACCGTAGAGATGAACGGCACCGAAATAGGCGTCATCACATCGGGTATATGCTATCAGTACGCAAAGGAAGCGCTCGGCGATAAGGCAAGCTACTTAAAGCTCGGTATGGTAAATCCTCTGCCGGTAGAGCTGATAAAGGATTTTGCCTCAAAGGTAAAGGTGCTTTATGTAGTCGAGGAGCTTGACGATATTATAGAAACTCATTGCCGCAAGAACGGCATTGAAGTAAAGGGCAAGGAGCTGTTCACTCTTCAGGGAGAATACTTCCAGAGCAAAGTAAAGCAGGTCATACTCGGCGAAAAAGACGAATGGGAGACTCTTGATGTGGATATCCCCGTCCGTCCTCCCGTACTTTGTGCAGGATGTCCTCACAGAGGCGTATTCTACATACTTAAGAAGCTCGGCGTTATGGTAAGCGGCGATATAGGCTGTTACACACTCGGCGCCGCCGCACCGCTCAGCGCTATAGACACCACCGTTTGTATGGGCGCAAGCATAAGCGGTCTGCACGGCTTCAACAAGGGAAGAAAGGGCGAATACGAAGGAAAGTCGGTTGCTGTCATCGGCGACAGCACCTTTATGCACAGCGGTATAACAAGCCTTGTGGATATCGCATACAACCGCAGTAACTCCACCGTCATCGTTCTTGACAACAGCATAACCGGTATGACAGGACACCAGAACAATCCGGCAAACGGCAAGAACATATACGGCGATCCCGCTTCGGCAGTGAACCTTGAGGCTCTTGCCCACGCAATAGGAATAAACAGCGTTACCGTAGTAAACCCCGGCGATCTTGCCGAGACGGAAAGAGTGATAAAAGAAGAGCTTGCAAAGCCCGAACCCTCTCTCATTATCGCACGCAAGCCCTGCGCTCTGCTTAAAACCGTAAAGCACAAAGCCCCGTTCCATATAGACAGCGACAAGTGCAAGAACTGCAAATCGTGTATGAGGATAGGCTGTCCTGCTTTAGTTGCCGGCGACAAGTGCATAACCATAGACAACACTCTGTGCGTAGGCTGCGGACTGTGCGAACAGCTCTGCAAGTTTGACGCTATCAAAGAATAAACGCTCTGAAAGGAAAACAGATAATGGATACAAAATCAATTATGATAGTCGGCGTAGGCGGACAGGGTACTCTTCTTGCCAGCCGCATACTCGGCAGTGTGCTGGGCGATGCAGGCTATGAGGTCAAGGTCAGCGAGGTACACGGAATGTCTCAGCGAGGCGGCTCGGTAGTAACATATATCAGATACGGTGAGAAGGTGTACAGCCCCGTTATCGAAAAAGGTCAGGCCGATATGATAGTAAGCTTTGAACAGCTTGAGGCGGCAAGATATATAGCTTATCTCAAAAAAGGCGGTACAATAATCACAAATACCCAGAAGATAAGCCCCATGCCCGTTATTACGGGTGCCGCCGAATATCCCGACAGCATCATAGATAAAATAAAGGACAAGGGAATAAATATCATTGCGGTTGACGCATTATCCGCCGCAGAAAAGGCAGGCAGTTCAAGAGCCGTTAATGTAGTGCTTATGGGCGTACTGTCAAAGGTACTTTCGGAAATTGAGCTTGACTCATGGAAAAAAGCCGTTGAAAAGTGCGTTCCCGCAAAGGTAATAGATATCAACGAAAAAGCTTTCGATCTCGGAAGAGAAATGTAAAAGGAGCCCCCGATTTGAGAATCATTTCCGACTCTACGCCGCTTAAAGACGGCTACTGTATGCCTGCGGAATTTTCATCCCACAGCGGATGTATAATAATCTTCCCCGAGCGCCCCGACTCATGGCAGTACGGCGGCGTAAAGGCTAAAAAGGCGTTCTGCGAGGTTGCCTGCGCTATAGCTAAGGGCGAAAAGGTAACCGTACTTGCTTCTTTCGAGCAGTACGAAAACGCAAGAAGAATGCTGCCCCCTCATATCCGTGTCGTTGAGATGTCTTCGGATGACGCATGGGCAAGAGATGTCTCGCCTGAATTTGTTGTTGATAAAAGCGGCGATATGCGGGGCGTGGACTGGTACTTCAATGCGTGGGGAGGTCTTGTTGACGGACTTTACTTCCCGTGGGACAAGGACAACAAGATAGCACGCAAGGTGTGCGATCTGCTTGATATCGATGTATACGACTTCAGCGACTTTGTGCTTGAAGGGGGCAGTATAAGCTCCGACGGAGAGGGTACTGTATTAACAACAGAAGCCTGTCTTCTAAGCAAGGGAAGAAATCCCCACCTTACAAAATCCGATATAGAAGAAAAGCTGTGTGACGGACTCGGCGCAAAGAAGGTAATATGGCTGCCCGGCGGTATTCTCGGTGACGAAACAAACGAGCACGTGGATAATATCTGCGTGTTCGCCGCTCCCCACACCGTACTCTTATCGTGGTGTGAGGACGAAACGAGCGAGCAGTACAGGATGTGCCGTGCCTGCCTTGACGTGCTTGAAAACAGCACAGACGCACTCGGCAGAAAGATAGATGTAATAAAGCTCGCTATGCCGAAGCCGATATATATGACAGAAGACGAGGTATCCGGACTTGACCTGTTTGACGGCGAGCCGACAAGAGACACGGTAAGTCCTCTCAGCGCAAGCTATGTCAATCTGTACATCGGCAACAAAACGGTAGTAATGCCTGCTTTCGGCGGCGAGAATGAAGAATATGACGCAAGAGCCGCAAAAACCGTACAGCAGGTTTTCCCCGATAAAGAAGTCATACAGATATACGCCCGTGATATACTCATAGGCGGCGGAAACATCCATTGCATAACCCACCAGATACCATCTTTCAGGAGAAAGGATAATATCTATGATGAGCAGTGTTAAGGTTGCGGCAGTACAGATGAGCTGCAGCGAAGACCGGGAAGAGAATATCTCGAAGGCAGAGCGCATGGTAAGACAGGCGGCGGCAGACGGTGCGAATGTAATACTCCTGCCCGAACTGTTTGAACTGCCGTATTTCTGCCAGGAAAAGAACTACGATTATTATTATCTTGCCGACAAGACCGAAGACAATCCTGCCGTAAAGCGCTTTAAACAGGTTGCAAAGGAGACGGGAACGGTGATCCCCGTCAGCTTCTATGAAAAATACGGCAACGCTTTCTTCAACACTATTGCTATGATAGACGCAGACGGCTCTCTTATGGGTATATACCGCAAGAGCCACATACCCGACGACCACTTCTATCAGGAGAAGTTTTACTTTACGCCGGGAGATACCGGCTTTAAAGTATGGAACACGAAGTTCGGCTGTATCGGAGTCGGCATATGCTGGGATCAATGGTTCCCCGAAGCCGCACGCTGTATGTCGCTTATGGGCGCAGATATGCTGCTTTATCCTACCGCTATAGGC
The DNA here is from genome assembly GCA_016302655.1 of Oscillospiraceae bacterium. Lineage (GTDB taxonomy): Bacteria > Bacillota > Clostridia > Oscillospirales > Ruminococcaceae > Ruminiclostridium_E. Next base: position 7,608 of record JAEDNF010000046.1, read on the forward strand.
AGTGAGCCTATACTGGAATGTGACTCAATGCCCCACTGGAGAAGAGCCATGCAGGGACACTCTGCGGCAAATCTCGTGCCGGTGATAGCCGCTAACAGAATTGGTACGGAATATGTGCATCCGTCCCCCGAAAATCAGAATCAGAGCTCGTCGCTTACCTTCTACGGCTCGTCGTTTATAACCGACGCTACAGGAGCTATTGTATCCGAAGCCGACAGAACGACCGAAGCGGTAATAACCGCCGTGATAGACCACGAGGCAAACCGTGACCTCAGGCAGAGCTGGGGAGTGTTCCGTGACCGCCGTCCCGAGCTGTACGGAAAGATTATGGAACATTGACAGAGAAACATATCATTTCAACGGAGATTTAAATGGAAGAAATAACTATCGATCATTTACAGACCATTGCAAAAAATCGTACCGATGTTATTATAACACAGCATACATTATATCGCTTTCGGGAACGAGGAATAACAATTAACGATATTTTAAATGCAATTATGTACGGAAAAATAATTGAACAATATCCCAATGATTATCCGTATCCAAGCTGTTTAGTTTTAGGTGTTTCTGTCAATAACAATTATATACACGTTGTCTGCGGTTCTAATGGAACAAAAATATGGATAGTAACCGCTTATTACCCAACACCAGACAAATGGGAAAAAGATTTTATAACAAGAAAGGTGGTAAAATAATATGACCTGTTTTTATTGTAAAGGCGATATGACTGAAAGCACAACCACACATTTTGCCGAGCTGAAAAACTGTATAGTTATCATCAAAAATGTACCCTGTTATAAGTGTACTCAGTGCGGTGAAACTGCATATACCGCCGATGTTGCCGAGCGATTGGAGCAAATTATTTCAACGCTCGAAAAAAATCTCACCGAAATAGCTGTGGTAAACTACTCTGCGGCATAAGCTATAGTTGCACTCCTTGACAATCCCCGACCGTTATGCTAAAATAACAATACAAACAATACAATAATTCTGCCACCGGGTAGAGATGCGTTCAGCACCGTAGTACATCGTTAGGTCTTTGAAGATGTACTCACGGTGCTTTTTATCGGATAAAAATAAGGAGAAACAGATATGCTCAGAAAGCTGAATAACTACTTTACTGCCTTTGAAAAAATACTGTGGATATGCTCTGTAATGCTGATAATCTGCTCTGCGTTTATCTTCGGCAAAGACACTGTATTGTCTGTAATAGCGTCCCTCATCGGCGCCACCTCGCTTTTGCTTAGCGCTAAAGGGCATCCTGCAGGTCAGGCGCTCGCCGTGATATTCAGTATACTTTACGCAGTAATATCCTTCTCTTTTGCTTACTACGGAGAAATGATAACCTATCTCGGCATGACAGGTCCTATGGCACTTGCCGCTTTTATCTCCTGGATGAGAAATCCGCATGAAAACAACAAAGCCGAAGTCAGGGTCAATCATATAAGCAGAAAAGAGGCGGCTCTTCTGCCGGTCATTGCCCTTTTGGTAACGGCAATCTTCTTTTTTATACTGAGATATTTCGGCACGGCAAATCTTCTGCCGAGCACTCTGTCGATAACGACAAGTTTTGTTGCGGTATATCTTACATTCCGCCGTGATCCGTTCTTCGCCGTTGCCTATGCGCTGAATGACCTTGTACTTATTGTGCTGTGGTCGCTTGCCGCTTTGACCGATAAGAGCTATTTATCCGTTGTGGTATGCTTTGTTGTATTTCTGGCAAATGATATCTACGGATTTATAAGCTGGCGTGAAATGAAGAAAAGGCAGGCAGGTAC
>JAEDNF010000047.1 GCA_016302655.1 Oscillospiraceae bacterium
TCATACACCGATATCTCTTTTGCCGGTGCAAATTTATAAGCCGCAGTTATGCTGAACTGACCGCCTGCGGCGGCAAGTCCTGCGCCTATCAGGATAAGCCATTGCTGTAAAGTCATATAGTGAAAGTCGAATATCAGAAAGGGCAGAGTTACAAGGCAGGAAAATCCCGAAAAGAAAAATACGATATACGGACCTTTCTCTCCTCTTACTCCGAGCCATCTGACAGCCGTATATGCCGCACCTGCGCACATTCCGCCGATAAAACCGAGTAGGGACGGGATAAGGTCAAGATTTGAGAAAGTAGGCTTAATTATCAGCAGACTTCCTGCAAACGCAACTATGACCGCAAGCGTCTGCACGATATCGGTGCGCTCTCTGAGAAACAAAGCTGAGAAAATTATTACGAAAAACGGCGACATCTTGTTGAGCATTGCGGCGTCGGAAAGCGCAAGGTGATCTACCGCATAGAAATTGCATAGTATACCCACCGTTCCGCATACCGAACGGATAATAAGCACGCCGATATTCTTTTTGTCGGCAGGCTTAAACGAGCCTTTCTGCTTTATCAGAATGACCGCCGCAAACAAAAAAGCCACAAGGTTTCGAAAAAAGCTCTTCTGAATTGAAGGCAGGTCGCCTGCAAGCCGCACAAAAGCGCCCATAAACGCAAAGCAGAGGGCGGAGGCAATAATGCACAGCACGCCCTTCCACTTACGGGGAATTTTACTTAATACAGCGGACATAATCACTCCTGTGTTATCACTTCGTCAAACGGCAGAGTGACTTTTTCGGGGAGAGTAAGCTCTCCGCCCGATGAGAAAAGCTCGGGGCGGTCAAAAGTATAGCTTATCTTAAGCGAGCTTATCGCCTTTGTCAGCTGTTCGTCGCTGAGTCCCTGTCTGTCAATGACGAATATCAGCGAAACATTACTGCCGCTGAAACGGTCTATCTGCGACAGATTGGTTTCTTTCAGCACAAACGCCTGCTTTTCAAGCGGAATATCGTCTATCGAGAACTGAATGTTGTTTATCTTGTACATTCCGATATTGGTAAAGGAAAACACCATCTCAACTCTAAGATAGTTTTCCGCCTTTGTCATATCAAAGTCGGTATCCGACAGCAGTACGCTCGCAGACTTACTGTCCTGTGCATTGCCGTTTTTCAGCTTGTCATACACCGCTTTTATCGTGGTGTCAAAGTCGGTGCCGCTGTAGCTGTACAGCTTAGCGTAACAGTACTCCGCCTTAACCGGAAAGGCAAACTGCGTCAGCACTACTATAACTGCGACAGCAACTACAACAACCCATATTATAGCTTTTCTGACCGCATTGTTTCCGAACAATGCGGTCAGCTTCTGCTGAAAGCTCATATCTTCTTTACGCCGAGAGTAACCGTCTCGCCGTTGATATCCTGTTCTTTTATGAATCCGTCGGCACTGCCGGTAACTATGTTGTCGGCAAGCGTATCGCCAGAGATGCTCTCTTTGTTGCGAAGAAGTATCTCGGCTACCTTATCGTTCTTGTCGCAGTAGATAGTGATGTGATCCATAACTTCAAAGCCTGCGTCTTTACGCATTGTCTGGATCTTGCTGACGATCTCTCTTACATTACCCTCTTCAATAAGCTCGGGAGTAAGCTCGGTATCAAGCACTACGGTGTATCCTCTGTCGGTTACTACCGCATAGCCTTCCTTCTGATGCTCGTCGATAAGCAGGTCGTCCTTTGCAATCTGAACGTCGCCCGTAGAAAGAGTAAGAGTCATCGAGCCTGTTTCACGGATCTCGTTCATAGCCTTCTGTCCATCAACTTCGGCAAGAAGCGTTCTTACTTCGCCTATCTGCTTGCCGAATCTTGCACCGAGCGTCTTCAGCTGAGGCTTGAAGGTATAGCTTGTAAACTCGTCGGTGTTGTCTATGAAGCTTATCTCCTTGATGTTAAGCTCATCCCTTACGATATCCGCATACATAGGTTCAAGCGTCTTGTCGCCCTTAACCATTATCTTGGATACGGGCTGTCTGTTCTTGATGTTAGCGGCATTTCTTGCGGCACGGCCGAGTGTAACGACTGTGAGAACGGTATCCATCTCTTCTTCAAGGTGCTTGTCGATGAGCTTTTCGTCAACTGTGGGGAAGTCGCAAAGATGTACGCTTATCGGAGCGTTCTTATCCAGCGAGCAAACGAGATTTCTGTAGATATCGTCGCATACGAAGGGTGTCATGGGAGCAGAGGTCTTTGCTATTGTAACAAGCGCTGTGTACAGCGTCATATATGCGTTTATCTTGTCCTCGGTAAGCTCCTTCGACCAGAAGCGCTCTCTGCTGCGGCGTACATACCAGTTGCTCATCTCGTCAACAAAATCCTGTAAAGCTCTTGCGGCCTCGGGGATACGGTAGTTTGCAAGGTTGTCGTCAACAGCGCCTACTACGGTATTGAGTCTTGACAACAGCCACTTGTCCATAACGCCGAGCTTATCTGTGTCAAGGGTATATTTTGTTGCATCGAAGTTGTCTATATTTGCATACAGTACATAGAACGCATAGGTGTTCCACAAAGTTGAGATATACTTTCTCTGTCCCTCGTTTACCGCTTTTGCGTGGAAACGGTTGGGAAGCCAGGGGGCAGAGTTTGTGTAGAAGTACCAGCGGATAGCGTCTGCGCCGTGCTCTGCAAGCGACTCAAACGGGTCTACCGCATTGCCCTTGGACTTTGACATCTTCTGTCCGTCCTTGTCAAGTACAAGACCGAGTACGATAACATTCTTATAAGGCGCCTTGTTGAACAGAAGCGTAGATATAGCGAGCAGAGAGTAGAACCAACCTCTTGTCTGGTCAACCGCCTCGGAGATGAAGTCTGCGGGGAACTGCTGCTCGAACTTTTCCTTATTCTCGAAAGGATAGTGATGCTGTGCAAAGGGCATTGAGCCTGAGTCAAACCAGCAGTCGATAACCTCGGGAACTCTCTTCATCTGCTTGCCGCAGTGAGGACACTTTATTGTAACTGCGTCGATATAAGGACGGTGAAGCTCTATATCATCGGGGCAGTTATCCGACATACTCTTCAGCTCTTCTATACTGCCTATTGCGTGCTTGTGACCGCACTCGCACTCCCAGATGTTGAGAGGCGTACCCCAGTATCTGTTTCTTGATAAGCCCCAGTCCTGAACATTTTCAAGCCAGTCGCCGAAACGGTTCTTGCCGACGCTCTCGGGTATCCAGTTTATTGTCTCGTTGTTTCTGATAAGATCGTCTCTTACGGCGGTCATCTTTATGAACCACGACTCTCTTGCGTAGTAGATAAGAGGCGTGTCGCATCTCCAGCAGTGCGGATAGCTGTGCTCAAACTTCGGAGCGTCGAACAGAAGTCCCTTCTCGTCAAGGTCTTTAAGCACCATAGGATCGGCTTTTTTTACAAATACGCCTGCGTAGGGAGTTTCTGCAGTCATATTGCCTTTTCCGTCAACAAGCTGAACGAAAGGAAGGTCGTACTTTCTGCCGACCTTTGCGTCGTCTTCACCGAATGCGGGAGCTATATGAACAACGCCTGTACCGTCGGTAAGCGTTACATAAGTGTCGCATACTACATAGTAGCCCTTCTTATGCTGTTTTTCGCAGATATCTACGGCACAGTCGAACAAAGGCTCATATTCTTTGAACTCAAGATCCTTGCCGACATACTTTTCTATCACCTCGTAGGGTGCTGTAGGCTTATCGCCGCCAAGTATCTTATCGCAGAGAGCCTCAGCAAGATAATAAGTGTAGCCGTCTGCCGTCTTTACCTTTACATAGGACTCGTCGGGGTTAACGCACAGCGCAACATTGGACGGAAGAGTCCAGGGCGTAGTTGTCCAGGCAAGGATATATGCGTCCTCGTCCTTTACCTTGAAGCGTACTACTGCGGAACGCTCCTTGACATCCTTATACCCTTGCGCTACTTCGTGGCTTGAAAGCGGAGTTCCGCAGCGAGGGCAATAGGGAACTATCTTGAAGCCCTTGTACAGCAGTCCCTTTTCCCATATCTGCTTGAGCGCCCACCATTCCGACTCGATGAAGTCGTTGTGATAGGTAACATAAGGATCGTCCATATCAGCCCAGAAGCCGACGGTGCGTGAGAAGTCCTCCCACATACCCTTGTACTTCCATACGCTTTCCTTACACTTTGTGATGAACGGATCGAGGCCGTATTTTTCGATCTGATCCTTTCCGTCAAGGCCGAGCAGTTTTTCAACTTCAAGCTCAACGGGAAGTCCGTGTGTGTCCCAGCCTGCCTTACGGGGTACATCGTAGCCCTTCATTGTGCGGTATCTGGGTATCATATCCTTGATTACACGGGTAAGAACATGGCCTATGTGCGGCTTTCCGTTTGCCGTGGGCGGTCCGTCATAGAATGTGTAGGTCTTATCGCCCTTTCTCTGCTCCATACTCTTGCGGAATATGTCGTTGTCATGCCAGAACTTTTCTGTCTGCTTTTCTCTCTCGACAAAATTCACCGAGGTGGGTACTTTTTCGTAAAGTGACATCTTTCTCCTCCTGTTTTTACCGCACATCTGTACGGCGCTGAATAATTTATAATGCTTTGCGTTTGCGGAAAATAAAAAAGCCCTTATCCCGAAAAGGATAAGGACCGTAATTGCACAACAGTCTTTATAACCACCGTTTCGTCATTCCGTCAAATGCGTTCCGTGTAACGGCGGAAAACCGTCCCGTTCTACTCCCGTGACAATGCGGTTTCGGCGGGCAGCTTGGAGGTGATATTCATACGGAATTTCTGCACCGACCTTTCACCGCCGTCGGCTCGCTTTGGCTTAATATCCGCACTACTGTCCTCGTCACAGCCTTTAAATATCATACAAGGTTATTATATATTATCCAAATCCCGTTGTCAAGCGTTATCGGCACAATTTTTTCAAAAATTCTCACCTCGGTATACCGCCCGGAAGAGAAACAACCGATTTTGTCTCGGGAATGGGTACAGGCGAGAGCAGAAGTGCGTTCTTTATCATCGAGTCGCCGAAGCGGCGGCGTATCTGCATAATGCAGTCGTCCGCCTTTTCCAGCTTGTCAAGCGTATGCGTATCGTTAAACAGGTCGGTCTGGCAGGAAAAGCCGTTATCCACAAGTGCAAATGCGGTAACGGTAAGCGCTCTTACAGGCCGTGCCCATTCATAGTTGCTGCTGAACAGTCTGTAGGCGGTATCGGCTATTATCATCGGTGAACGGGTAGCTGTCGGCAGATCGGTCTGCCAGCTTATGTGCGTAAGGTCGTTCATCCTTGCCGTAACCGACACCTTGCAGGCAAATTTCTCCTGAGAGGCAAGCCTGCGCCCTATATCCTGCGACAGCTCCAGCAATATCGCCTTTGCCGTTTCGTTGCGGCAGATATCCGAGGTGGTAGTAACTCCGTGACCGACGCTTTTTGCCGGCATTGAAAAATCGGTGCGCTGTACCTGCGAATCGTCATTGCCGTTTGCAAACCGCCACAGCATATAGCCGTTCTTGCCGAGTATCTTTTGTATCCACTTAGAGTCGCAGGCGGCAAGCTCGCCTAAGGTGAATATCCCGTAATTTGCAAGCTTTGCCGTAGTTGCTCTGCCTGCGCCTATCATATCCGACAGCGGAAGCCCCCATATCTTCTCACGGAAGCTCTCCTTAGGTATAACGGTGACGGCGTCGGGCTTTTTCATATCGCTGCCGAGCTTTGCAAAAACCTTGTTGAACGAAACGCCGACGGATATGGTAAGCCCCAGTTCTTCCTTTACGGTACATCTTATCTCGTCCGCCACCTTTTCGGGAGCGCCGAAAAGCCTGCGTGTGCCGCTTATGTCAAGCCAGCACTCGTCCATGCCGAAAGGCTCCACAAGGTCGGTATACCGCTCGTAAATATTCCTTGCGAGACGGCTGTATTTAAGATATTCTTCAAAATGCGGAGGAACGGTTATCAGCCCTTTGCACTTTGATTTTGCCGACGCTATAGTTTCGGCGGTCTTAACGCCGCACGCCTTTGCAAGCTCGTTTTTCGCAAGGACTATGCCGTGCCGTTCTTCCACCGAGCCGCATACCGCAACGGGATAGCCTTTAAGCTCGGGGTGCAGTTTACATTCCACCGACGCAAAAAAATTGTTCATATCGCAGTGCAGAATATCACGCATATTATCACCCTCTTACTTGACAGAATACGCAATTTATGGTATCATAAATACGCAATTAAATTTCTAATACGATTATACGCAATTAAGTTGCGTTTGTCAAGCTAAATACGAAAATAATATGCGTTTATATCCGAATATTCGGCTATACTGCGGTTTTACGGAGGGCGGAAAATGAGATTTTGCGAAAAGGTGAAAAAAGAGAGACTGGCGAAAGGACTTACGCAGCAGCAGCTTGCGGACAAGCTCGGAGTGTCGCTGAGAACAATAACCAACTACGAAAAGGGCGAAAGATATCCCAAACAGCGTGAGATATACGGCAAGCTTGCCGATATACTCAGCGTGGATATCAACTATCTTCTCACCGAAAACGAAGAGTTCTACATAAGTGCAAACGAAAAGTACGGTTCGGCAGGTGCGGCGCAGGCAAAGGCGCTCATGCAGGAGGTCACGGGACTTTTTGCAGGCGGTGAGCTTTCCCCCGACGATATGGACGAGATGATGAAGGCTATACAGGACGCATACTGGATAGCTAAAGAGAAGAACAGAAAATACGCCAAAGGATAAGGAAATATGCTTGCTGATTTTAAAGGGGCGGTAGAAAAGGCTGACGAGCTTATTATGCTGTACGGCAGATGCTCTGCTCACAGGCTCGCCCGTGAGCTTGGCATAGAGATACTCGAAAGAGATTTCAAAGTGCAGAAGGGTGCATATAAGACGGTGCTGAAAAACCGCTTCATATTTGTAAAGCGTGATTTGTGCGACGGTATGAAAAATTTGGTTATTTTTCACGAGATAGGGCACGATCAGCTGCACAGGGACGAGGCTGACCGATGCGGAGGCTTCTGCGAATACGATATATTCGATATGCGTGAACACGCTATGGAATATGAGGCAAATATTTTTGCCGCACAGTTTCTTATTTCCGACGAGGAACTGTATGAGTGTATCGGATGCGGATACGACCTGCAGAAGACCGCCGCCGCACTCGCAACGGACAGAAACATAGTTGCGCTTAAAGTCGAGATACTCAAAAGAAAAGGCGCACTTCTCAATACCCAGAATTATTCAAACAAATTTTTATCATCACAGCAAAACAATTTTTGAAAGGTCATTATGAAAGATTTACTAAAACGCTTCAGGGCAGCCGAACACGGCAGTGAATATCTTATGCGTGCCGTTGCGGCGTGGCTGTCGGCGCTTGCCGTATCAATGCTTTGCAACTACTCGGCTACGGTTTTTACAAAAGACTATGCAGGCAGGATAAATCTGCCGCTGACGCTTATTTTAGCGGTAGGGGCATATCTGCTGTTTACATCACTGCGTTATTTTAAGCCGCTTCGCAATATGAAAACCGACGCTGTGGCTTTGCTTGCCGCTTCCGGCGTCTATGCCTGCATATCGGCACGGTACTACTTTTTGCAAAACGGCAGGGGAACGGATTTTCTGCTCGGATGCGCTCCGCTTTTAGCCCTTGTGGTGTGGTATACCGTAGGCAAGTATGAGCTTAAAGTGCCAAACTGGATGAAAAAATGTTTTATAGCCGTGCTTGTGCTGTCTGCGGCATTTATGCTGACATTTACTGCGGCGGCTATGGCAATGAGGTATTTTAATTTATACACGCCGTGCTTTGACTTCGGCATATTCGCTCAGATGTTCGAGAATATGAAAGACGGACTCGGAGCTGTTACCACTGTTGAGCGAAATACGGAGCTTTCTCACTTTGCCGTTCATTTTTCTCCGGCATATTATCTGATGCTGCCGGTATATATCTTATTTCCTCATCCGATAACGCTACAGATAATGCAGGGAGTGTTTGTGACAAGCGGAATAATACCGGTATATCTCATCGCCCGTAAATACGGCTTTACCAAGTTCCATTCCTCGCTTTTGTGCGCCGTATATGCCTTGTATCCCGCTTTTACCGGAGGATGCACCTACGATATCCACGAGAACTGTATGCTGCCTGTTTTTCTGCTGTGGCTGATATGGGCGATTGAAAAGAACAGGCTGATACCTATGGCTGTGTTCGCCGTGCTTACGCTTTCGGTAAAGGAAGACGCCGCCGTATATGTCGCTGTTATCGGTCTTTATCTTATCCTGTCGGACAGAGAGCTTCGCATAAGAAAGGCAGGCGGAGCTTTGCTTATCGGTGCGGTGCTGTACTTCATCGCTGTGTGCGCTTATATTAATTCTCAGGGGCTGGGAGTTATGGAGTGGCGGTACTCCGATTACATATATTCATCGGGTTCGGGATTTATCGCTGTGATATATTCCGTTATCTCAAATCCGGCTTATGTGCTGTCTAATCTATTTTCGGGAGAAAAGCTTGTCTTTGCTTTGCAGACCGTGGGCGTGCTCGGATTTATGCCGCTTGTGTCAAAAAAGCCGGCAAGATATATCCTGCTGATACCGTTTGTTCTTATAAACCTTATGCCGTCGTATACTTATCAGCATTCCGTTTATTTTCAGTATGTGTTCGGCTCGTGTGCGATACTGATATGGCTTTATATAATGAATGTGTCGCAGATAAGCGCAAATAAGGCGAAGTGCTTTACCGTATTCTCGCTTGTTACCTGCGCTGTGGCATTTATAAGCACGATGTCGGGTGTTGCACAGAACTTTATTATAAAAGAAGCGGAAGTAAAGTCGGCAGTAATAAGCTATCTTGAACAGCTCCCCGATATTGAAGGAGAGAGCATAACGGCAAATACCTATTTTATTGCGCCGTTATACAAGCAGAAAGAGCTGTATACAATAAACGACCGTCCCACACCGAACGAAGAATCCGCACCGCTGTCGGATATAATTCTGCTTGACCGCAACAACGCAAACTTTGAAGTAAGCTACAGCTATTTTATCGCACACGGGATGAAAGAAGTGCAGGTAGAAGATACGCTTGTAAGCAAGCGGTTATGCAGGTTGGAAAAAACTGCCGACGCCTTAAATTAGCAGACTTTCCGAATTTGGTTAAGTGTTCTTAAATTTTTGCCAAATATCGACTCAAAGTGTTGACACGGAAATAAAATAGTGATATACTAAGCGCAGAGGCGTAGCTGTCAGCAGCGACAGCGCCCGATTTATTTAAGAGAGGTATTTATTTATGAAAACAGCAGCACAGGTATTTATCATTATTGGTATGGTATGCGGTTTCTGGATGATCCTTCCGCTTATCTTCGGCGGTATTGCATTAAGCCAGATGGGCAAGGGTATGA
>JAEDNF010000312.1 GCA_016302655.1 Oscillospiraceae bacterium
CTTTTCTTTATATGCAGAAATTTTATTTTTACTCTTGACAAATATCAAAATAGTGCTATAATATCTTTTAGCACTCGTGAAGTGAGAGTGCTAAAACGCCAACTACTGATAAATGCGTCAGCGTTATCAGCCTATAATATTTATATATAATTCTATGGCGGCGTATCGTCGCAGAAAGGACTGGTTTTTATGGCAAAGAAGGCATTTAAGGCAGAGTCAAAGCGTCTGCTTGATATGATGATCAACTCAATCTACACTCACAAGGAGATATTCCTGCGTGAGCTGATATCCAATGCAAGCGATGCGCTTGATAAGCTGTATTTCAAGTCGCTTACCGAGAATCTCGGCATTGAGAGAAAAGAGCTTGGAATAGACCTTGCGGTCGATAAGGACAACCGCTTGCTCACTATTACCGATAACGGTATAGGTATGACTAAGGATGAGCTTGAGAACAATCTCGGCGTCATTGCACAGAGCGGCTCGTTCAAGTTCAAGAACGACAACAACGACACCGAAAAGGACGATATAAATGTTATCGGTCAGTTCGGCGTAGGCTTCTATTCAGCATTTATGGTAGCGTCACAGGTTACGGTAGAAACAAAGGCTTACGGCAGTGAGCAGGCATACAAGTGGTATTCCGAAGGCGTTGACGGATATACCGTGACCGAGTGCGAAAAGGATACTGTCGGCACTAAGATCACCCTTAAGATTAAGGAAAACACAGAGGAAGAGGAGTACGATGAGTTCCTTCAGGATTATAAGCTCCGCATGATAGTAAAGAAGTATTCCGATTATATCCGCTATCCTATCAGAATGGAAGTAAGCCATCAGCATCTCAAAGAAGGCACAGAGAACGAATATGAAACTCACACCGAGATAGAAACGCTAAACAGCATGGTGCCGATATGGAACAAGAGCAAGTCCGAGCTTAAGGATGAGGACTACAACGAGTTCTATAAAGAAAAGTTCTTTGACTATGACGATCCTATAGCGCATATCCATACAAAGACAGAGGGTACCGCAACCTACAATGCGCTTATGTATATTCCCTCAAAGGCTCCTTTCGACTATTATTCAAAGGACTACGAAAAGGGACTTCAGCTGTATTCAAACGGCGTGCTGATAATGGATAAGTGTGCCGATCTTCTGCCGGATTATTTCAGCTTCGTAAAGGGTCTTGTAGACTCTGCGGATCTGTCGCTCAATATCTCCCGTGAGATGCTCCAGCACGACAGACAGCTTAAGATAATAGCAAAGAGCCTTGAAAGATCGATAAAGAACGAGCTTACAAAAATGCTCCGCAACGACCGTGAGAGATACGAAAAATTCTGGAAGGCTTTCGGACTTCAGATAAAGTTCGGCGTATACAACGGCTTCGGCGCAGGAAAAGAGCTGCTTAAAGACCTGCTGTTGTTCTACTCTTCGTTAGAAAAGAAGCTCGTTACTCTTGAAGAGTATGTATCCCGTATGAAAGAGGATCAGAAGTATATCTACTTTGCAAGCGGCGAGACGGTTGACAAGATAGACAAGCTGCCTCAGACGGAGCTTGTAAAGGAAAAGGGCTACGAGATACTTTATCTTATCGACAATGTTGACGAATTTGCTCTTCAGATGATGGTGGACTATAACGAAAAGCAGTTCAAGTCCGTATCCGCAGGCGACCTTGACCTTGAGACGCCCGAAGAGAAGGAAGAGCTCAAGACAAAGGCAGAAGAGAGCAAGGATATGTTTGCATTTATGAAGGAATCTCTTGGCGGAAAAGTCAAAGATGTCAGACTGTCAAAGATATTAAAATCTCACGCAGTTTGCCTTACAAGCGACGGTCTGCTGTCGATCGAGATGGAGAAGGTGCTCAGCCAGATGCCCTCAGAACACGACGCAAAGGCTGAAAAGGTGCTTGAGATAAACCCCGATCACCCGATTTACGAAACGCTGAAAAAGCTGTTTGACAGCGACAAGGACAAGCTGAAGACCTACAGCGAGATACTGTACGATCAGGCTTTGCTTGTAGAGGGTATGCCCATAGAAGATCCCGTTGAATACAGCAATAAGATATGCTCGCTTATGGT
>JAEDNF010000048.1 GCA_016302655.1 Oscillospiraceae bacterium
ATCTATAATGATATCGGAATCGTTTACTGACATTTTGACCTCATTTCATTTGAACGGTTGTTCAACTGTTTACATTATAACACCGTTATTCTGTTTTGTCAACGGTTTCTTTATGCTTTTTTGCTTTTTCGGAAAAATATTTTTCGGCTATACAGGAAAAGAAAGCTGTTTTATCCTCTTCTGAGAAATTTTCGTCGGAGAGTATTTCACTTACTTGTGATAATATGTCATCGGCTTTTTCTCTTGTTTCTTCCGAAGAAGTGCCGTAAAAATACAGCTTTTCATCGGAAGACAGAGCGATATCGATATTGTCATCGGTCAGCATTTCCTCGCTTACTCCGAGCAGAACCGCCATATCAGAAAGGGTTTTTGAACGGGGTGTTCTTGCTCCGCTGATGTAGTTTGCAAGTGCTCTGTAGGTTATGGATACGGCTGAAGCAAAGTCTGTCTTTTTATAGCCGTTTCTTTTAATCAGTATTTCCAGCTTCTCTCTCAGTTCCATATTTCCTCCGACTCTTTTTCCTTTATTTATATTATATCCGTACATTTACTGCTTGTCAATCAAAAAAATACATAAAAATTCGCTAAAATTCAACAAATATTCATAATATACAGTATAATATGCAGATATCTGTATAAAATGGCTTGACTTTAACGCAAAAAGGTGTATAATATTCAATGTAAGTTTTTAAGCGGGCAGAAAGCCGCAAGGCTTCTGTTTAATAGAAAGGAAATTAAGAAAATGGCAAAAGAAATCAAAAAGATCATACTCGCTTATTCAGGCGGACTTGACACATCTATCATTATCCCGTGGCTGCACGAGACTTATCCCGGCTGCGAAGTTATCTGCGTTGCAGGTAATGTAGGACAGGATTCCGAAATAGTAGGTCTTGAAGAAAGAGCAAAGAAGACAGGCGCATCTAAGCTCTACATAGAAGATATACAGGATGAATTCGTAAACGACTTCATTTTCCCGACACTTAAGGCAGGCGCAAAGTACGAGGGCTATCTGCTCGGTACATCTTTTGCCCGTCCTCCTATAGCTAAGAGACTTGTTGAGATAGCTAAGAAAGAGGGCGCTGACGCTATCTGCCACGGATGTACAGGCAAGGGCAACGACCAGGTTCGTTTTGAGCTTACAATCAAGGCTCTTGCACCCAACCTTGAGATCATCGCTCCCTGGAGAATCTGGGATATCAAGTCAAGAGAACAGGAAATAGAATATGCTGAGGCTCACAATGTTCCGATAAAGATCACCCGTGAGACCAACTACTCAAAGGATATGAACCTCTGGCATTTATCACATGAGGGTCTTGACCTTGAGGATCCCGCAAATGAACCCCAGTACAACAAAGAGGGCTTCTTGGAGCTCGGCGTTTCACCCGAACAGGCTCCCGACAAGCCCACTTATATAACAATACACTTTGAAAAGGGTATTCCTACTGCGCTTAACGGCGAAGAGATGGACGGCGTAAAGCTGATAAAGACTCTTAACAAGCTCGGCGGCGAGAACGGCATCGGTCTTTTCGACGTTGTTGAAAACAGACTTGTTGGTATGAAGTCAAGAGGCGTTTACGAGACTCCCGGCGGTACAATTCTTTACCACGCTCACGAAGTTCTTGAAACTATCTGCCTTGACAAAGAGACACAGCACTACAAGTACGGCCTTGCACAGAAGTACGCAGACTTAGTTTACAACGGTCAGTGGTACACTCCTTTAAGAGAGGCTATGGACGCATTTGTTGACAAGACTCAGGAAACTGTAACAGGTGATGTTAAGCTCAAGCTTTACAAGGGCAATATCATCAACGCAGGCGTTACATCTCCCTACACTCTGTACAGCGAGGACTTCGCTTCATTCGGTGAGGATGATGTTTACGACCAGACAGATTCAAAGGGCTTTATCAACCTGTTCGGTCTGCCGATAAAGGTTAAGGCTCTTCTCGACGCAGAAAGAAACAACAAGTAATCCGAAAGTATTACGGTAAATTCCGCAAGGTGTATATTATATATGCCTTGCGGCTTTTACGGTTTTTTAAGACGCAATTTGCGCTGTATTTTTTACGGCGCACAGTTGCAATTTATATTTATACCGGAAAAAGCCATACGCTTTTTGCGTTATGAACATAAGTTGAAAGGAAAGTAAAATATGTCAAAGATGATGTGGGCAGGAAGATTTTCAAAAGAAGTCGATTCTAAAGTCAATGACTTCAACTCTTCCATCTCATTTGATGCAAGAATGTATAAGCATGATATAAAGGGTTCGATAGCTCACGCTACTATGCTCGGCGAGTGCGGAATAATCAGCACTTCCGACAGCAAGGCTATAATTGACGGCCTTAACGGTATCTTAAGCGACATCGAAAGCGGTAAGCTTATATTTGATCCCAATGCCGAAGATATCCATATGTTTATTGAGGCGGAGCTTACAGCAAGAATCGGCGACGCAGGAAAGCGCCTGCATACAGCACGAAGCAGAAACGACCAGGTAGCGCTTGATATAAAACTTTATCTCAAGGATGAAACAGATGAGATAGCAAAGCTTGTAAGAGAGCTTATCAACACTATAATAGATATAGCTAAACAGCATACGCAGACCGTAATGCCCGGATACACCCACCTGCAAAGAGCACAGCCCGTGACCTTTGCTCATCACCTGATGGCATACGCTCAGATGCTCACAAGAGATCTTACAAGACTTGCCGATTGCAAGGAAAGAATGGATGTAATGCCGCTGGGTTCATGTGCGCTTGCAGGTACTACCTATCCTCTTAACAGAAAGAGAACAGCCGAGCTTCTCGGTTTTAAGGATATTACGATGAACAGTCTTGACGGCGTATCTGACCGAGATTTCTGCATTGAGCTCTGTTCGGCGTTGTCTATGCTTATGATGCATCTGTCACGCTTTTCAGAAGAGATTATTATGTGGTGCTCATGGGAGTTCAAGTTTATCGAGCTTGACGATGCATATTCAACCGGAAGCTCGATAATGCCTCAGAAGAAGAACCCCGATGTTACCGAGCTTATCAGAGGAAAGACGGCAAGAGTATACGGTGATTTGCAGACGCTTCTTTCTATGATGAAGGGACTTCCTCTTGCATACAACAAGGATATGCAGGAAGATAAAGAGGCTATTTTTGACGCTGTTGACACTGTTAAGCTGTGCATATCGACTTTTATACCTATGCTTGCAACTATGACCGTGCTTAAAGACAATATGCGTACAGCCGCCGCAAAAGGCTTTATCAACGCAACCGACTGTGCCGACTATCTTGTAAAGAAGGGACTTCCTTTCAGAACGGCATATAAGATAACAGGAACTCTTGTTGCACTTTGCATAGAGAAGAATACAACTCTTGAACAGCTCCCGATCGAAGAATATAAGAAGCTCTGCGAAACATTTGATACCGATGTATATGACGCAATAAGCCTTGATACCTGCGTTATGCAAAGAGGCGTAGACGGCGGTCCCGCACCCGATGCGGTAAACCGACAGATATCAGAGCTTGAGAGCAGACTTGGCGGTATAAATATCTGATGATTACGTATGAATTCAGACTTCCGAATGATATAAATTCATTCAGACGAAGCGTAGGCTGGTATGAGCTTTCCGAGCGACAGCTGAGATGTGCGCTTGAGCGCTCGGTACTTGCTATAACTGCGCTTGACGGCGATACAGAGGTCGGTTCTGCCCGTGTTGTCGGAGACGGCGGATATCAGTTCTTTATAAGCGATGTTATAGTAAGGCCGGAATATCAGGGCAAAGGTATCGGCAGAGAGATGCTCACCCGCCTTATGGATAAGGCGCTTTCGGTTGCTGACGAGGGCGAAACGATAATGATAAACCTTATGTCCGCAAAGGACAAAGAGCCTTTTTATGAAAAGCTCGGCTTTATGCGAAGACCGAATGACGAGCGTGGATGCGGAATGACAAAATTTCTTAAAAAGTGAGAGGTGTTTATATGAGCGTAAAGATATATATAGACGGTCAGGAGGGAACGACCGGACTTAAAATACTCGAGCGTTTTGAGGGAAGAAACGATATTGAGATACTTAAAATAGACGAGGACAAGAGAAAGGATAATAACGAGCGAAGAAAATTCATCTGCTCATCCGATTATACTTTCCTTTGCCTGCCCGACGCTGCGGCAAGAGAAGCCGTTGCACTCGCAGAGGGTAGCAATGTCCGAATTATAGACGCTTCTACGGCTCACCGAACAAATCCCGACTGGGCTTACGGCTTCCCTGAGCTGTCAGCACAGCACAGAGAGAAGATAGCTTCGTCTTCAAGAGTAGCTGTCCCCGGATGCTATGCAAGCGGTTTTATTTCACTTGTATATCCGCTTGTAAGCTGCGGAATACTTCCTCCCGATTATCCCGTAACAGCACACGCCGTTTCAGGCTACAGCGGAGCAGGAAAGAAGGCTATCGCAGTATACGAAGGCAATGAAAAGCCGGATGAATACAACAGTCCGAGACAGTATGCACTTTCACAGGAGCATAAGCACCTGCCCGAGATGATGAAGATATGCGGTCTTGACTATAAGCCTGTGTTCAATCCTCTGATATGCGATTATTTCAGCGGAATGGTAGTTACTGTACCGATAATCACAAGATTACTGCCGAAAAAGACGGGCTTACAGGATATATATAACGCTATGTGCGCTCATTACGAAGGACAGAAGCTGGTAAAGGTAATGCCGGTTATGGGCGAGGGCGTACTGGCTGACGGATTCTTGGCAGGAAATACACTCAGCGGCAGAAACGATATGGAGATATTCGTTTGCGGCAACGATGACAGAGTTGTGCTTTGCTCACGCCTTGACAATCTCGGCAAGGGAGCAAGCGGCGCCGCTGTTCAGTGCCTTAATATAATGATGGGAATAGAAGAGACTACAGGTCTCGTTTGATATTGAAAGAGGTAAATAAATGGTTGAATTTGATAATTATAAGCTCGTTGATAAGGGCGTCTGTGCGGCAAAAGGCTTTAAAGCAGGCGGTATAAATGTCGGAATAAAGCCCGGTTCCACAAAGCGTGACCTTGCAGTCATCAGCTGTGAAACAAAGTGCACAGCGGCGGCGATATACACACAGAATAAGGTAAAGGGCGCACCTATCATCGTTACTAAAGAGCATCTTAAGAACGGTATCGCTCAGGCGGTTATCGTTAACAGCGGTAACGCAAACACCTGCAACTCAAACGGCATTGAGATAGCCGAGCAGATGTGCGAGCTGTGTGCAAATGAGCTTGGTATAGACAAGAACGATATGATAGTCGGTTCTACCGGCGTTATCGGTCAGAAGCTCTCAATAGACCCCGTTAAGAATAATATCAAAGCTCTTGTTGACAGCATAAGCGAAGACGGAAGCTCGCTTGCCTGCGAGGCAATTATGACTACCGATACACGCAAAAAGGAGCTTGCAGTAGAGTTCACACTTGACGGAAAGACTTGCCACATCGGCGGTATCAGCAAGGGAAGCGGAATGATAAATCCCAATATGGCAACAATGCTTGCGTTTATCACTACCGATGTAAAGATAAATCCCGAGCTTCTGCACAAGGCTCTAAAGAGAACCGCAGATATCACCTACAATATGGTAAGCGTAGACGGTGATACGTCTACAAACGATACGCTCTGCATTATGGCTTCAGGCCTTGCAGGAAACAAAGAGATAACAGCTGAGGACAAGGATTATGAGGTATTCATAAACGGCCTTTATGCTGTAATGATGAATCTTGCAAGAGAGACAGCCCGTGACGGCGAGGGCGCTACTAAGCTGATGGAGTGTGTGGTTGACCACGCACCGACAGAGGCAGTAGCAAAGAGCGTGGCGCTTTCCGTTATCAACAGCAGTCTGCTTAAAGCCGCAGTATTTGCGGCAGACGCAAACTGGGGACGGATACTGTGCGCGATAGGCTATGCCGAGGGAGATTTTGATATTTCTAAGGTATCGGTTGTTCTTTCATCCTGCAAGGGCAGTGTTAAGGTTTGCGAGAACGGCGCAGGAGTTGATTTTTCCGAAGATGAAGCGTTCAAGATTCTTTCGGAAGATGAGATAGTGATCGCCATAGATATGAAAGACGGCGCTGATAAAGCGGTTGCATGGGGTTGCGACCTTACCTATGAATATGTTAAGATAAACGCAGAATACAGAAGCTGACGCCGAAAGGACAAAAGAAATGATAATTGAGAACGAGAAAAGAGCAAGTATATTAAGCGACGCTCTGCCGTATATTCAGGAATATTCCAATAAAGTAGTTGTTGTTAAGTACGGCGGAAACGCTATGACAAACGATAAGCTGAAACAAGCGGTAATGTCCGATATAGTTCTGCTTTCGCTGTGCGGTATCAAGATAGTTCTGGTACACGGCGGCGGCCCCGAAATAAACGCAATGCTTAAAAAAGTGGGCAAAGAAAGCAAGTTTGTAAACGGACTTCGCTATACCGATGAAGAAACTATCAACATCGTTCAGATGGTTCTGTGCGGAAAAGTCAATAAAGACCTTGTAGACCTGCTTTACAGCCATAAGGGAAGAGCGGTAGGCCTTTGCGGACTGGACGACCATATGATTGAAGCAGAACAGCTCGATCCCGATTTAGGACTTGTCGGCGAGATAACGAATATCAATGTCAGCCTGATAAACGATGTTCTTGAAAAGGGATATATACCGGTTATTTCGACTGTTGCATCGGGCAAAGACGGAACGGTATACAACATTAATGCCGATACCGCCGCCGCAAGAATTGCCGCAGATATGAAAGCGGAAAACCTCATTCTTATGACGGATATCAAGGGACTTCTTGAAGATAAAGATGACGACAGCACTCTTATCCAGACGGTAGGAGTATCCGAAGTGCCTTATCTCAAAAAGCAGGGCATAATATCGGGCGGTATGATACCCAAGATCGATTGCTGTGTTGAGGCTGTCAGAAGAGGCGTTAAGAAAGCCAACATAATCGACGGAAGAATACCTCACTCGATTCTCATTGAACTTCTTACTAACGAGGGCGCCGGCACTATGATAGTGTAAACGGAAAGGATACAAATGAATACAATAGATAAATTCAATTCTCATATAATGGGATCGTACGGCAGACTGGATGTCGTTCTTGAAAAAGGCAAGGATGATAAGGCTGTTGACGAAAACGGAAAGACCTATATCGATTTCGGAAGCGGTATAGGCACAAATTCACTCGGATACTGCAATAAGGAATGGGCTGATGCGGTATGCGAACAGGTACGCAGTATACAGCATACTTCAAATTATTACTACACAAAGGTACAGGCAGAATTTGCCGAAAGACTGTCACAAGCTTCAGGTATGAAAAATATGTTCCTTTGCAACAGTGGCGCTGAGGCAAATGAATGTGCAATAAAAATAGCAAGGAAGTATAGCTTTGACAAGTACGGCAAGGGCAGACACAATATAATTACGCTTGTCAACTCCTTTCACGGCAGAACACTTTGCACGCTGTCAGCAACGGGACAGGATGTGTTCCACAATTACTTCTTCCCGTTTGTTGAAGGATTCAGATATGTTGAAGCTAACAACATAGAAGATTTAAAAGCACAGCTTGATGATACGGTATGCGCTGTTATGTTCGAGTACATACAGGGCGAGGGCGGCGTAGTACCGCTTGAACAGGAGTTCGTTGACGCTATATTCAGCCTTTGTGCCGAGCGTGATGTGCTTACTATTTCCGATGAAGTTCAGACGGGAGTCGGCAGAACAGGTAAGTTCCTTGCAGGCGACAACTTCGGCAAAAAGGCGGATATAATTACGCTTGCTAAGGGTATTGCAGGCGGCATACCGATGGGAGCCTGCCTCAGCGGCGAAAAGTGTGCAGATGTACTTACTCCCGGAACACACGGTTCAACCTTCGGCGGAAATCCCATAGCCTGTGCAGGAGCTATCGAGGTTCTGAAAAAAGCCGCCGACCCTCAGTTCTTAGCTGAAGTAACAGAAAAGGGCAGATATATCAAAGAAAAACTGCTTGCTGTTCCCGAAGTCGAGTCGGTAACAGGTATGGGACTTATGATAGGCATTAAGCTTAAGACTAAGGACGCAAAGCAGATACTTAAAGCGGCGCTTGATAAAGGACTTCTTATCCTCACCGCAAAAGAAAAACTCAGACTTTTGCCGCCTCTTACTATTTCCTATGAGGATATAGACAAGGGACTTGAAATACTTACGGAATTATTGAAATAAGATATAAGAAAGGATACTAACATGAAACATTTACTTAAGATGATGGACCTCAGCACAGAGGAGATAATGGAGATACTCAATCTCGCCGACCAGCTTAAATATGAGCTGAAACACGGCATTCCGCACGACCACTTAAAAGGAAAGACTCTCGGAATGATATTCCGCAAGGCTTCTACAAGGACAAGAGTTTCTTTTGAAACCGGTATGTATCAGCTCGGCGGCAATCCGCTCTATCTTTCTGCAAGCGATATGCAGATAGGCAGAGGCGAGCCCGTTCAGGATACCGCAAGAGTTCTTTCACGCTACATTGACGGTATTATGATAAGGACATTCGACCAGTCCGAAGTTGAAAACCTCGCAGAGTACGGCAACATACCGATAATAAACGGTCTTACCGACCTTTCACATCCCTGTCAGGTACTCGCAGACCTTATGACCATCCGTGAGTATAAGGGTAAGCTTGACGGCCTTAAGATGTGCTACATAGGTGACGGCAACAATATGGCAAACTCCCTTATAGTAGGCGGACTTAAGACAGGTATGAAGGTTTCGGTAGCCTGCCCCGAAAATTATCATCCCGCTGAAACTACACTTGACTTTGCGAATAAATATGATTGCTTCGAGCTTACCGACGATCCGCTTAAGGCAGCAAAGGACGCCGATGTTATCTTCACGGATGTATGGGCTTCAATGGGACAGGAAGGCGAAGCCGAGATAAGAAAGAAAGCTTTTAAGGGCTTCCAGATAAACGACGAAGTAATGGCTGTTGCTAAGCCCGATGCTATGGTTCAGCACTGTCTGCCTGCTCACAGGGAAGAAGAGATAACCGCAAAGGTGTTTGAAGAACACGCAAACGAGATATTTGACGAAGCTGAGAACAGACTTCACGCTCAGAAGGCGGTAATGGTACTGCTTATGGGTAATAAGGACTGATACTCAGAGCGAATAGCTAATAAATACATACGGAGCAATATAAGTTGCTCCGTATTCGCATTATCGAGAGGAATAGTTATGACTAATCTGCTTATAAAGCTGTTTATCCGTGAC
>JAEDNF010000313.1 GCA_016302655.1 Oscillospiraceae bacterium
GGATGCAAAACCCACAAACGAACGCAAACTTGCATTGGGGCTTCGCCCCAAACCCTATTTTGCAATTGCAAATATGTTTATCGACAGTCAGCAAAAAGCCTTTGTCAAGAGCTTTTTTGATTTTTTATCTGCCGAAAATCAGCAGGAAGATTCCCATTGCTATAGGCTGATGCAGTACATATATCCACAGCGTGTATTTTCCGACAAACGCAAGAGGCTTGATATGCGTCTTGTAGAAGAAGGCGGGCATCTTGTCGTTTACGGCATATTCTCCGAGATATGTTCCTGCAAGGAATACAAAGAACCACGGGAGCAAAGGGAAGTAGTCCATTGACTGAAAATCGGGTGACTTGAAGCCGAGAGGGAACAACAGCTTTGCCTGATACAGAAAATCGGGAAGCTTTATTCCAACTCCTTCGCACGGACCGAGCCAGCCGTACATTATTCCTCTTGTCAGTAAGAAAAGGACAGCGCATACGGCTATGCCGACAGGTGCAGGGACTTTTCTGAATATGCCTTCCCACACGCCGTATATCATCATGGATATACCCATAAAGTGAAGTATTCCGAAAAGTATCGGTGCATCCGGAGCGAAAAACGCAAAAACAAATGTTATCACCATGCCTATGAAAAAGCACTGGATACCTCTTTTTGCATTGTTGCGTGAGTATCTGCTGCTCATACCTGATATGAACATAAACGCACCGGCAAATATATCACGGATTATGTCAAACCATGAGTCGAACATAATCGGAATGTGTATCCCGTAGGAATAATTAAGGTCGAAAAGCACATGATATACTACCATGCAGATAATGCAGAAGCCACGGACTTCATCCATAAATCCTGCTCGTCTGTAATGTTTAGTTTCGGTTGATTCGATTTTTGTATTTTCCATTTCAATCTCTCTGTACTATATATAATAATTAAGCCGAAGTCCGTTTTTACGGACTAATTTATTATAACACTATATCGTAATAAGTTCTACTGTGCATTTTTCACAATAATGACAGCATACATATAGGTGTTTTCTACAAAAACGCTGTGTATTTTCTTATTGCATTGCAGTGCTGTTTGTGATATTATATGTATAAAAAATAGCGCATAAAATGCCGCAAAACGAAAGGTGACGACAAATAATGCTTATTGCAAAGATAACCGAAAGTGATTTCTTTGGTGGTGAGCCTCAGTATATTGATGATGACGCCCGTTATAATGTCAGAGGTGTAATGACAGACGGCGAAGGCAACATTTCAATGATGAAGATTGAAAACTCGGAGTATTACAAGCTGCCCGGCGGAAGTATAGAGATAACAGAAACTCCCGACAACGCATTTTTAAGAGAAGTAAGCGAGGAGACGGGCTATCCTGCGGAGCTTATCGGATATCTCGGCTGGATAGAGGAGCATAAATTCAAGAGAAAATTCTGTATGGTGTCGCATTGCTATGTTGCTAAGAAAACTTCGGATAAATGCGATACCGCTACGCTCCAGCATTCTGAAGAGCGTCTTGGCTACAAGATCGAGTGGATGCCTTATGACGAGGCTGTGGCAAAGCTGAAGGCGCTTTCTGCCGATTGCAAGGAATATCAGATGAATTTTGTGCTGAAGAGAGAACTGCTTATTCTTGACAAGGCTAAAGAATTTATCGTAAAGGAATAAGAATGATAGCTATGAACGATGAAAAAGAGCTTGATACCATAGAAGAAAACCACGAAAACGATGATATGATCGCCCCCGAGAGCGTTGCTGACGAAATCTCTTTTAAAGTAAGCGAAGACGCCCGCCCTCAGCACACCTGGACAAGAAAGCAGATAAGAAATGTATGGATAGCGGCGGTTGTAGCCGTACTGTTGTTTATTCTCATCAGTTTTCTGCTCAGCCTGTTGGGAATAGACTTAACAAATTTAGGAAATATTGCATTGCAATAAAGCCGCAAAGGTTGATTCAGCCGCTTCCGAAAAGTTACGGAGGCGGTTTCAGTATGCAGAAAAAGTATATTTTAAAGATAGATTTAATTCTCTATCCCTAACCCCAAACCCCTTCCCCTCGG
>JAEDNF010000049.1 GCA_016302655.1 Oscillospiraceae bacterium
AATGCGTGCAGGCGATAACAGCGGCAAGAAGGTAGTGGATGAGTATCTTAACTATCTGGGCTGCGGCCTTACAAATGTTGTCAACACATTCCAGCCGGAAATGCTGCTCATCGGCGGCGGAATCTGCAAGGAGGGCGACTATCTCACAAAGCCTCTCGAGGAGTATATAAAGCGTGAGAGCTACTGTATAAATCCCGACCGTTCTACAGTTCTCGGTATCTGCAAGCTCGGCAACGACGCAGGTATTGTCGGTGCGGCAAACCTGTACAGACTTAAGGACTAACGGCATACACCGGGGAAGTTTATTTGCGGAATATCCGAAAAAAATAAATTTACAAGGAGTTTGCTTTGAACGATTACGGCATATTGATTAACGCCGCAGAAAAGTACGGTGCGGCTGTACTGATGAATGAGCCTATGAAGAGCCACACTTCTTTTTGCATAGGCGGACCGTGCGATATAATGATAAAGATAAACTGCGAGGCTCTGCTGTGCGAGTTGATTAAGCTGTGCAGGGAGAACTCGGTTAAATATTATGTTATCGGCAGAGGAAGCAATATACTTGTCAGCGATGAAGGACTCAGGGGTGCGGTACTGCTTATCGGCAAGGACTTCGGCTCGGTACGGGTAAAGGGCGATATAATAGAGTGCGAGGCAGGAGCGTCACTTGCGGCGGTATGTAATGTTGCACTTGAAAACAGCCTTACCGGTCTTGAATTTGCTTACGGTATTCCCGGTTCTGTCGGAGGCGCAGTATTTATGAATGCAGGCGCTTACGGCGGCGAGATGAAGGATGTGCTGGTATCCTGCAGATATATCGACGAAAACGGCAGGATAAAAGAACTGCCGCTTGAAAAGATGGAACTGTCGTACAGGCACAGCTTTTTCTCGGAGCGTGAGCTTTGTATAACATCGGTAAAAATGAAGCTTCAAAAGGGCGAACGGGATAAGATAAAAGACCGTATGGATACGCTGATGGAGCGCAGAAGAGACAAACAGCCGCTTGAGTATCCGAGCGCAGGGAGTACCTTCAAGCGTCCCGAGGGAGATTTTGCCGCAAGGCTTATCGAGGTGTGCGGCCTGAAAGGCACATCCTGCGGCGGAGCAGAGGTCAGCACAAAGCACAGCGGCTTTGTAATAAACAAAGGCAATGCGACCTTTAAGGATGTTATGGGCGTAGTTGATACGGTAAAACAGAAAGTCAAGGAGCAGACAGGCGTAACGCTTGAATGCGAAGTTCTTATAATGGAGTAGAGAGAATAAGAAAGATAAGCGGTGCAGGGAAAGGAAACGATAATGAAGACCGAATTTGTTATTGTTACGGGAATTTCGGGAGCAGGTAAATCCTGCGCAGTAAATGTTATGGAGGATATAGGCTATTTCTGTATTGATAATATGCCGCCTCAGCTGATACCGAAATTTGCCGAAATATGCGAAGAAAATGAGGATATCTCAAAGGTCGCTATCGTAACGGATATACGAGGCGGCACGCTGTTTCTGCATCTGAGCGAGACTATCGACGAGCTTAAAGCAAGAGGTCTTGACACTAAGCTTATGTTTGTCGATGCAAATCATCATGTGATAAAACAGCGCTATAAGGAGACCCGCCGCCGTCATCCGCTTTTTGATGCGGCAAACGGTGATATCGACAAGGCGATAGACGCCGAAAAGGAGATACTTGAGCCGCTTCGTGAAAATGCGGATTATTACATTGATACCAGCCTTATGTCTACTTCAACGCTCAAGGAAAATGTGCTTAATATTTTCCTTGATACACCGTCTGACAGTATGACTATCAGCTGTATCTCATTCGGCTTTAAGTACGGCGTTCCCAACGAAGCCGACCTTGTCTTTGATGTGCGCTGTCTGCCTAATCCTTACTACATACCCGAACTAAAAGCAAAAACGGGGCTTGACAAGGAAGTAAGAGATTATGTTATGAGCTTTGACAGCTCTAAAACATTGCAGACAAAGCTGTTTGACCTGATAGATTTTCTTATTCCGCAGTATCTGCACGAGGGAAAGAGCCAGCTTGTCATTGCTTTTGGCTGTACGGGCGGAAAACACCGCAGCGTAACTTTTGCCGAAATCACCTGCGAGCATCTCAGCAAAAATCATCTTAAAGCAAGAGTATTGCACAGAGATATAAAAAAGGATAAATAAAGGCAAACTGAGGGTACTAAGGAGAGATTTATGTCTTTTGCCGCCGATGTAAAAAATGAACTGTGCAAGGCGGAGCACAGTAAAAAACAGCTTGAGCTTCTTGCCAAAGGTGCGGCATTTGCTATGACGGAAGACGGCGACGGCTGTTTTTTTAATACCGAAAATAAAAAAGCCGCCCGGTGCATTGCCGACGCTTTTGACTGCATCGGTGAAGAAAATGCGGTCAGCGAAAGCAGTTTCAGAGGCAGAACGCTTTACACGGTAAGCCTTGCGGATAAAAGCTATGCATATCCCGTTCCCGACTGCTCTGACGATGAAGCGTTCGGCGTATATTTAAGAGGCGTGTTCCTTGTGTGCGGACTTGTTGCAAATCCCGAAAAAGGCTATCAGCTTGAGCTTTTCCTCCATGACGAAGAGAAATGCAGGCTACTGCTCTCGATGATAGAGGAGCACGGTATGGTCGCAAAGCTGTCTTCACGCAGAGGAAGCAGTTTCCTTTACATAAAAGAGAGCGAAAAGATATCCGATATGCTGACCTTTATGGGCGCTATGATGCAGGCAATGGAGATAATGAATGTCAAGATATATAAAGAAGTACGCAACAATGTCAACCGCAGTGTAAACTGCGAAGCGGCAAACCTTGACAAGACAATTGCGGCGGCGCAGAAGCAGGCGGATGATATACGATATATATTCGAGCATAAAGGGGAGAGCTATCTTCCCGATGAGCTTTTACAGGTGGCAAAGATAAGGCTTACAGCGCTTGAGCTGTCGCTGAGCGACATAGGAAAGATGCTTGAGCCGCCTATAAGCAGAAGCGGTGTAAATCACAGGCTGAAGAAGATTTCGCTTATAGCCGATACACTAAGAGGAAAAGAGAAAACAGGAGATTGAGAAAGTGAGCGGATTTGTCCATTTGCACGTTCATACCGAATACAGCCTTCTTGACGGTGCCTGCCGTATAAGAGGGCTTGTTCGTCGTGTTAAGGAAATGGGACAGACCGCTGTTGCGATAACCGATCACGGCGTAATGTACGGCTGTATCGACTTCTATAATGAGTGCCTTGAAAACGGCATAAAGCCGATTATCGGGTGCGAGGTTTATGTTGCGCCGAGAGGACACGCCGACAAAGCGACTAAAGATGATATGCGGCCGCATCATCTCATACTGCTGTGCAAGGATAATGAGGGCTATAAAAATCTGTCGGAGCTTGTAACCCTCGGTTACACCGAAGGTTTTTACAATAAGCCCAGAGTGGATAAGCAGCAGCTGAGAGAACATTCAAAAGGGCTTATCTGCCTTTCTGCCTGCCTTGCGGGCGAACTGCCCCGACTTTTGCTTGACGGCAGATACTCCGAAGCTCTTGGCGTTATCCGTGAATATAAGAGCATTTTCGGCGATGAGAATTATTATATAGAGCTTCAGGATCACGGCATAAAGGAGCAGAAAAGGATACTTCCTTACCTTATCCGTGCGGCAAAAGAGACAGATACGCAAATAGTTGCTACCAATGACGCCCATTACTGCGAGAAGAGCGACAGCTATGTTCAGCGTGTGCTGACCTGTATTGCAACAAACACCACGCTGTCCGATAACAGCGGTATGCAGTTTCCGACCGATGAATTCTATCTGAAAACCGAAGAAGAGATGAAAGAGCTGAGCTTTCCAAAGCAGGCATACGACAATACCGCCGAAATCGCCTCAAGGTGCAATGTATCTTTCACATTCGGTCATACCATACTGCCTTATTTTAAGGCGGAAGGGTATGAGAACAACTATATCTACTTTGAAAAGCAGATAAGGGAAGGTCTTGTAAAGCGTTACGGTGATCCCGTACCCGAAAAAATAGTTCAGCGTGCCGAATACGAAATGTCGGTAATAAGCAAGATGGGATTTGTCGATTATTTCCTGATTGTTGCCGATTTTATCGGCTATGCAAAGCGAAACGGCATTGCCGTAGGTCCCGGCAGAGGCTCGGGAGCAGGAAGCGTCTGTGCGTACTGTCTCGGAATAACGGATATCGATCCGATAAGATTTGATTTGCTGTTTGAAAGGTTTCTCAATCCCGAAAGGGTAAGTATGCCCGATTTTGATATAGACTTCTGCTATATCAGACGGCAGGAGGTAATAGATTATGTCGTAAGAAAATACGGCAGGGATCATGTGGCGCAGATCATCACCTTCGGTACTATGGCGGCAAGGGGAGCTATCCGTGACGCAGGCAGAGCTATGGGACTGCCGTATTCAAAGGTGGACAGCGTTGCGAAGCTGATACCGATGAGTCTTCACTCAACCATAGAAGGCGCACTGAAAAGCGAAAAGGAACTTGTGAAGCTTGCTTCATCGGATAATGAGGTCAGCCGTCTTATAGAAACGGCTATGAAGATTGAAGGTATGGTAAGAAATACTTCCATACACGCCGCAGGTATAGTAATAACAAGAGATTCTGTGTCTGATTATGTTCCGCTGTACAAAAACGGCGAGGGCGAAGTTATGACGCAGTACACGATGACCACTATAGAGCGTCTGGGACTGCTGAAGATGGATTTTCTCGGACTGCGCTATCTCACGGTCATACAGGACTGCTGTAAGCTGATACAAAGAAATGATCCCGATTTTGATATAGAAAAGATCCCCGAGGATGACAAAGCGGTATACGATATGATGTCAAACGGCGGAACGCTCGGAATATTCCAGTTTGAAAGTGCAGGAATGACTTCTTTGCTTTCACGGATGAAGCCGTGCTCAATAGAAGACCTTACTGCCGCACTGTCGCTGTACCGTCCGGGCCCGATGGATTCAATACCGCAATATCTTGAAAACCGCCGTCATCCCGAAAAGATACGCTACAAGCACCCGCTTTTAAAGGATATACTTGATGTCACTTACGGATGTATAGTGTATCAGGAGCAGGTAATGACAATATGCAGAGTGCTTGCAGGCTATTCTTACGGCAGGGCTGATATTGTCCGCAGGGCGATGGCAAAGAAAAAGCAGAGCGTGATGGTCGAAGAGCGAGAGGTATTTGTATCGGGTGCGGCTAAAAACGGCATTGACGCAGATACCGCAAATGAAATATTCGACGATATGGTAGGCTTTGCAAGCTATGCCTTCAATAAATCGCATGCGGCGGCATATTCGGTACTGGCGTACCGTACCGCATATCTCAGATGCCATTATTATAAAGAATATATGGTGGCATTGCTTACAAGCGTTATAGGTTCGGGAGGAAAAACAGCAGAATATATCGGAGATCTGGGCATTCACGGGCTTAAGCTGCTGCCACCGAATGTAAACCGCAGTGAGATCGGCTTTTCCTGCGAGGACAGCGGTATCCGCTTCGGTATGCTTGCAATAAGGAATATCGGCGCAAATATGATATCCGATATCATAGCCGAGCGTGAAAAGCGTCCGTTTACTTCTCTCTATGATTTTTGCAGTCGGATGTCGGATAAGAATATAAACAAAAGAGCTATTGAGGCTCTTATTAAAAGCGGCGCTCTTGACGGACTGGGCAACAACCGCAAAGAGATGATGATGTCGTATGAGCTGATGATGGACTCTCTTTCACGGTCAAATGAGCTTGAAGGACAGCTCAGCCTTTTCTCCGAAGATGACGCTCCCGGCGAATACCCGATAAAGCCTGAGGAAGAATATTCAAAAGCACAGCTTCTCTCAATGGAAAGGGAGATGCTCGGTATATATATTTCGGGACACCCTGCCGACGCATATTATAAAGCTGCTCTTAACAGCGGAGGTATGACGGTAGGCAGATTGCTCAGTGAGTGCAAGGATAAGCAGAGCGTAAAAGTTACCGCTTTGCTTGCGTCAAAGCGTGTCCATGTCACTAAGCAGAACAAGACCATGTGTTTTGCCGTTATAGAGGATATGAGCGGCGAGATAGAGTGCCTTATATTCGCAAGCACCTATGAGCTGTTTGCCGAGCTTCTAGAAACGGGAAAGATACTGTGCTTTGAGGGCAATATATCCTGCGAGGATGACAATGAGCCGAAACTGCTCGTAAATCGGATATCGGTTCCCGAACCTGTTTCGGAAGACAAAACGCTGTATATCAGATTTTCGGGAAGAAGCGACAGCAGGATACCTGCGGTAAAACAATTGTTAAAAAAGAACAAGGGCAGTACCGTCACTAAGATATGCTTTGACGATACAAGGGAAACCGTAGTGCTTCCGCCGTCGCTTTCGGTAGATCTGAACAGTGATTTTGTACAAAAAATCACCGGGATATGCGGTAAAAACAATATTATTATCAAATAAGTCGAAAAAATGAATTTTCCCCCTTGACTAAATTGCATTTTAGGAGTAAACTAAGATGTGTGTAAATAATCTATGAGGGCAACCTCAAAGGAAGGATGTACGATATTATGAAAAAGATTGGCGTTTTAACAAGCGGCGGCGATGCGCCGGGAATGAATGCGGTTATCCGTGCGGTAACAAGAGCAGCTATTGCTAAGGGCATGGAAGTCGTAGGCGTTCGCAGAGGATATAACGGTCTTATCAACGGTGATATTATTCCTCTTGACGCAAGAAGCGTATCCGATATAATTCAGAGAGGCGGCACGATGCTTTACACAGCAAGATGTGCTGAGTTCAGATATGAAGAAGGTCTTCAGAAGGCAAAGAAGACCTGCGAAGAAAACGGTATTGAAGGTCTTGTTGTAGTAGGCGGCGACGGTTCGTTCAGAGGTGCCGCAGATCTTTCCGCAAGAGGAATACTCAGCATAGGCGTTCCCGGTACTATCGACAACGATATCTCTATGACAGAGTACACTATCGGTTATGACACCGCTATGAATACCGTTGTAGATATGGTTGACAAACTGCGTGATACAGCTCAGTCACACGACAGATGCTCTGTTGTTGAAGTTATGGGCAGAAATGCAGGATATATCGCACTCAACGCAGGTATCGCCTGCGGCGCAACATACATCATCACTAAGGAAGAACCCTTCACAATAAACGATGTTATCAGCAAGATAATCGAAGGACAGAAGAGCGGCAAGCACCACTTCATCGTTATCGTTGCAGAGGGCATCGGCGGTTCTGAGCAGATTGCAAAGGAAATTGAGCAGGCAACAGGCGTTGAGAGCCGTGCTACTATCCTCGGTCATGTTCAGAGAGGCGGCAGTCCTACGGTTCAGGACAGAGTAGCGGCAAGCCAGCTGGGCTATTATGCCGTTGATCTGCTGTCAAAGGGCATAGGCAACCGTGTTGTAGGTCTTCAGAAAAATGAAGTTGTAGACTATGATATTCAGGAAGCTCTCAGAATGAAGAAGGAATTCCCTCATCATCTCTATGAGATCGCTAATGAGATAAGCTTCTGATTTTAGTAAATAACGGATACTTCCGTTATATAAAAAATTGCCTTATAAGGCATAACTGACAGAGTAGGTTAACGCGCGTAAAGTGCCCGGGGGACGGGGAGTTGTCCTCGGGACGAACACCATTCAGGTGGCGGTGCGTTTTCCGCATCTCGCTGTTGCATATAAGAGATAATCGCCGTATTTATCCCATTTATGCGATTGCGTTTCAGCTGCGTCATTGAGGAGGTAAATATGGCGTTTTTTTCAATTTTCAAACGCTCTGCACTTGAGCTGAAAAGTGTAAAGTGCATAGTGACGGTAGGAGTTTTTTTAGCGGTAGCGGTAGTTCTTGACGGATTCGGCTCAATAAGGATCGGAGAATTTCTGAAGATAAACTTTACATTTTTACCGCTTGCACTTATCGGTATGTTGTTCGGTCCTGTAGTCGGCTGTGTATCCGGACTTCTTGTTGATGTTATCGGATATCTTGTAAACCCCGTGGGAGCGTTTCTCCCGTGGCTGGTGCTGATTTCGGGACTTGAAGGCTTTATATACGGTCTTATTCTGTATAATATGAAGCCGGAGAAAACCTACAAGCAGATAATCAGGATAGTGTTAGCAAGAGGTCTTGTCTGTGGTATATGCAATCTTACGCTGAATACCCTGGCGCTGTACAGCTACGGCATTATTACGGGCGAGAGCTTTGCGGCACTGTTTGCGGCAAGAATAGCTACCAATGTTATTACCTTCTGCATAGGCTCTTATCTTTGTATGGCTGTTCTTGTGCCGGCAAAGCTTGCTTATGAAAGAATGGTAGACAAATCACGGCTGAAAAAGACCGCCGCTTAAAAGCAGGCGGAATATCCGCTGTGATAAGAAAGGATATTAGGAAATGATAAAACTCGGATTTTTAGGCGCAGGAAATATGGGCAGTGCTATTATGCGCGGTATTTTTTCGTCGGGGATGGACATAAGCGTTTCGGCATATGATAAAGATACGGCAAAGCTGGACGCACTCTCGGCATTCGGAGTATCGCCGTGTGCAAGCGAAAAGGAGCTTGTCAGCGAGAACGATTATATACTGCTTGCTGTAAAACCTCAGGTGCTCGGCGGCGTGCTTGATGAAATATCCGCTGAGATCACTCATGATAAGGTGATAATATCTATCTGCGCAGGTATATCCGAGGACTTTATCCGCAGTCATACGATACCCGAGGCAAAGGTTATACTTGTTATGCCCAATACGCCTATGATGCTGGGACTGGGCGCAAGTGCGATCTCAAGAGCAGACGGCGTTTCTGATGAAGAATTTGCCTTTGCAAAATCGGTTATAGAAAGCTGCGGCATTGCCGAAGAAGTGCCTATCAACAAGATGAAGGAGATAATCGCAGTAAACGGCAGTTCTCCTGCGTTTATCTATCTGTTTGCTAAGGGCTTTGTTGATTATGCGGCTTCTGTCGGAATAGACAGCGAAGCGGCGATGAAGCTGTTTGCACAGTCGCTTGTCGGTTCGGCAAAAATGCTGACCGATTCCGGTATGACTGTAGACGCACTTATAAAGCAGGTATCCTCTCCGGGCGGAACTACAATAGCCGGTCTTGACAAGCTGTACGAGGGTAAGCTCACAGAAGCGGTCGAGGAGTGCTGTAAGGCTTGCACAGCAAGGGCGTATGAGCTTGCGGAAAGCAAGTAATATAAAGGCTCCGGTAAAATCGGAGCCTTCAGCTTGTCGAAAAAGTCCTTTTTT
>JAEDNF010000314.1 GCA_016302655.1 Oscillospiraceae bacterium
ATAATCATCTGTTTTGTCAAGAGATATCGGCTCAATAATTTTTCAGTCTACCTTTGGAAGTTTACTGCGATAAGACGCCAGCTCATCATCGGTGGGGATATAATCGCTCATTTC
Source organism: Oscillospiraceae bacterium (assembly GCA_016302655.1). Lineage (GTDB taxonomy): Bacteria > Bacillota > Clostridia > Oscillospirales > Ruminococcaceae > Ruminiclostridium_E. The sequence continues at coordinate 115 of JAEDNF010000314.1, forward strand.
ACCTTCGTGGAATTTTTCATAAGCCACCATATCAAAGTATCCGGTACCGGTAAGACCGAACACGATAGTTTTTTCCTCGCCGGTTTCCTTGCACTTCAGCGCTTCGTCGATAGCCACACGAATGGCATGAGAGCTTTCAGGTGCGGGAAGAATACCCTCTACTCTTGCAAAATATTCTGCCGCCTCAAACACATCGGTCTGTTTTACGCTTACGGCTTCCATAAGTCCCTGATGATAAAGCTCCGAAAGCGTAGAACTCATACCGTGATAACGAAGACCGCCTGCGTGGTTTGCCGAGGGGATAAAGCCGCTGCCGAGTGTATACATCTTAGCGAGCGGGCAAACCATTCCGGTATCGCAGAAATCATAAGCATATACGCCCCTTGTAAAGCTGGGACAAGACGCAGGCTCAACCGCAATAATACGGTAATCGGCTTCTCCGCGGAGCTTTTCACCCATAAAGGGAGCGATCAGACCGCCGAGGTTGGATCCGCCTCCGGCACAGCCGATAATAATATCAGGCTTAACGCCGTATTTATCAAGAGCAGTTTTGGTCTCTAAGCCGATGACCGACTGATGCAGCAGTACCTGATTGAGAACGCTGCCGAGAACATAACGGTAGCCGTCACTGGTAACTGCTTTTTCAACTGCTTCGGAAATGGCGCAGCCAAGACTTCCTGTTGTACCCGGATGCTCGGCAAGGATTTTCTTACCGACTTCGGTTTCCATAGACGGTGACGGGGTTACCGATGCACCGTAGGTGCGCATAACTTCACGACGGAAGGGCTTTTGCTCATAAGAGCATTTTACCATATATACCTTGCAGTCAAGATCAAAGTAGGAGCAAGCCATAGAGAGTGCCGTGCCCCATTGACCGGCTCCGGTTTCGGTAGTTACACCTTTAAGTCCTTGCTTTTTGGCATAATAGGCCTGTGCGATTGCGGAATTAAGCTTGTGAGAGCCGCTGGTGTTGTTACCCTCGAATTTATAATATATCTTTGCAGGAGTACCGAGCTTTTCTTCAAGGCAGTATGCACGAACCAGAGGAGACGGACGGTACATCTTATAGAAATTACGGATCTCTTCGGGAATCTCAAAGAAAGGTGTGTCATTATCAAGCTCCTGGGCGATCAGTTCTTCACAAAATACGCCTGCAAGCTCTTCTGCCTTCATCGGCTGATGGGTGGCGGGATTAAGCAGCGGTGCCGGTTTATTTACCATATCGGCACGCAGGTTATACCATGCCTTTGGCATCTCGCTTTCATCAAGATAGATTTTATACGGGATTTTTTCGTTTTTCATTATCGTTACCTCCATATGGTTTCAGTTCGATTTATAAAATTTCTCATTACATATATATTTATTGTACGGCGTCCCTGCGGGCGCCAGCGCCTGGTGAGTAGCATTGCATTTACCTCCTTAAAACAGGAAAACTCCTTTAACTTTTTATTTCACTTTTTATTTCAGTCAAAGAAGTTCAGATAAACAAAAACGCCCTTGACAGAAATATACCATCTGTCAAGGACGAATAACATAAACACTATCCGCGGTGCCACCTTGATTCACGGGCTCGCCCCGTGCACTTAAGCAGGATACCAACATATCCCCGGCATTTGTACGCTTGCCTGCAGCGTCGCAGAATACTTTGGGAAAACCCATTTGACTGCGCCCTCAGCGGTCCATTTGACAACTTGTTTCTTACCTGACTCTCAGCACCACAGGCTCTCTGTAAAGGCATCATTGCCGTTATCTCCGCTTCAACGGTTTAAAATATTGAATTGACTGTATTATACTCTGTATTACCTGCTTTGTCAATATTTAAATGAAAGTTTTTTAAATTTTTTTCGTAATTTTCTTTGCCTTATTTTCTTTTGGGTCTTTAACGCGGAAAATTTTTCTTCCCGCTCTTGAAAACAACCTGTATGTGTAATAT
>JAEDNF010000315.1 GCA_016302655.1 Oscillospiraceae bacterium
AACTGCCGTGATTGACCAGCTTGAAGAAATGAAGAACGGCAATTTTACCGATGAGGATATCAGCTTTGCGGAAATGAATATCAAGAACGCATACATGGGCGTAGCCGACAGCGCTTTCGGTGTGTCCTCCTGGTATGCCGACCGTATACTGAAAAATGATATTGTTACTCCCGAGCAGGCACTCAGCCGTTATCTCGGTGTATCAAAAGAACGCATTATTGCTGCGGCTAAGTCTGTAGTGCTTGACAGCGTTTATGTGCTTACCGGCATAGAAGAATAATGGAAGGAGCTGTCTTGATGGAAAAAATAACTAACTCCCGTGTGAAAGAAGAGTACCTCAGAATAAAGCACAAGAGCGGCGCTACTATCCTTTTATATCCCATGAAAGGCTATTCTACCGCCTATGCGCTTTTCGGAACAAAGTACGGTTCTGTAGATACTACTTTCAAGACCGATGAAGATGATGATTTTGTGACTGTACCCGAGGGCATTGCACATTATCTTGAACATAAGCTGTTTGAAAATGACGAGTGCGATGCGTTTGACCTTTACGCAAAGACGGGAGCAAACGCTAACGCATATACAAGCTTTGACAAAACGGCATATCTGTTCAGCTGTTCTCAGAAATTCGAGGAAAACCTCAGGATTCTGCTTGGATTTGTACAGGAGCCTTATTTCACGGATGAAACCGTTGCAAAAGAGCAGGGCATTATCGGACAGGAAATCAGAATGTACGAAGACGATCCGGGCTGGAGAGTGTTTTTCAACTGCCTTCAGGCAATGTACGAAAAAAATCCCGTCAGGATCGATATAGCAGGTACTATAGAAAGTATCGCAAAAATTGACAAAGACCTGCTTTACAGATGCTATAATACTTTTTATAACCTCAACAATATGGTTATCGCAATAGCCGGTAATTTTGATGTAGATAAAACTCTTGAGATATGCGACGAGCTGCTTAAGCCGTCTGAAGATCACGGCCTTCAGGTGATAGTACCCGATGAACCTCTTACGGTTCACGAGAAAAGGAAAGTTCAGAAGCTGTCCTGTGCTATACCGCTGTTCAATATCGGCTGGAAGTTCCCCGCATATTCGGGAAAAGAGCAGTACAGAAATTTCATCGTGTATAATATACTGATGGAGCTGTGTCTTGGCAATACATCCGATTTTTATAACAGGATGTATGAGAGCGGACTGCTTAACGATTCATTTGCTGTCAGCGTGTTCTGCGGCAGAGGATATTTCTCCGTTATTGCAGAGGGCGAGTCGGTGGATCCCGACAAGGTACTAAGCGAAATAGTAAAAGAACTCGGCAGGCTTAAAGCCGACGGACTTGATGAAGAGGAGTTCATAACAATACGCAATAAGACTTACGGAGAGCTTGTCGCAGGGCTTAACAATGTTGAGTCTGTGGCAAATTCAATGCTTAGTCAGGAGATAAACGGCGTAGGTATCTACGACGGAATCGAGATAACTGCCAATACAACATTTGAGGATGTTAAAGCGGCGCTTGCCAATATGGATATAGAGAACAACTCATTGTCCATAATAGAGCCTGTTTAATAAATACGGTTAGGAGAAAGAAATGAACGGTATTCTGAATGTTTTGACGGAAACTGTAACGAGTGTAAACGAAGTTCCGAGAGTTGAGTTTCCGAATCTTTTTGATAAGTCTATCATAGTGAACAGGGTGGCATTCAGCCTGTTCGGTATAGATATTTATTGGTATGGCGTAATAATTGCGATAGGAGTAATTCTTGCCTTCTTCTATGCAATGAAAAAGTGTAAGCAGTTCGGCTTAATTCCCGACCATGTATTTGATGTGGCTTTTATAGCCATAATCGCCGGATTTATCGGCGCAAGAGCTTATTACTGCATATTTATCGACGCTGATATCAATTTCTTTGATTTGAGACACGGAGGCCTTGCAATATACGGCGGTATTATAGCGGCGGCTATTGCAGCGGCAATTACCTGCATTATCCACAAAGTAAATCTTCCGGCAATGTTTGATGTAGGAGGACTCGGATTACTTATC
>JAEDNF010000316.1 GCA_016302655.1 Oscillospiraceae bacterium
GTTAAGACAGTATCTATGCAGAGAGCAGGTCTTGGTGCTCTTCAGAACAGACTTGAGTACACAGTTAACAACCTGACAACAACAAACGAGAACCTGACAGCAGCTGAGTCTCAGATCAGAGACACAGATATGGCTACAGAGATGATCAGCTACACTAAGTTCAACATACTTCAGCAGGCATCTCAGGCTATGCTCGCTCAGGCTAACCAGCAGCCTCAGGCAGTTCTCCAGTTACTCCAGTAATCTGAGAACAGCATGAGTTTCAGGGCTTAATAATTTAAATTAATGACTTGATGAGTTCGCCCCCGACATTTGTCGGGGGCGGATTTTATTATCCGGCGCTGATCTTACACAATATCCCTTTGCCCGAAATTTCATAAATACGAATTTACGGCAGTTTTTACGGCTTTTGAGAGGATTTTTTGAAATCTTGCAGATTTTACTTGCAAATGACGGATAAATGTAGTACAATTAAGATAAATTAAATGGCATTTGCCGAAAGGACAAAACAATGCAGGAAGATCTACTTGTTCAGATTGAAAATAAGATGAGCACTTTCTCAAAGAGTCAGAAGCTCATTGCGAACTTTATACTAAACAGCTATGAAAAAGCGGCATATATGACTGCGCTGAAACTCGGAAACGCTGTTAATGTCAGCGAGTCTACGGTAGTGCGCTTTGCGATAGAGATGGGTTTTGAAGGCTACCCCGAGCTTCAGAAGAGCCTTCAGTCGCTGATAAAGAACCGCCTCACAGCCGTTCAGCGTATCAACATAACAAACGACCGTATCGGAAACGACAGCGTGCTTAAAAATACGCTCACGCAGGATATGGACCGTATCAGAAGAACACTTGAAGAAATCGATCCTAAGGTGTTCGACACGGCTATAGAAAAGATTTGCTCTGCACGCAGGATATATATTCTCGGCGCTATGAGCAGCAGTATTCTTGCCCGTTTCCTTGACTACAACTTCCAGCTGATATTCGACAATGTTCATTTTGTACAGGCTATCAACACAAGCGGTATTTATCAGCAGATAATACATATGAATAACGAGGACGCATTTATAGCAATATCCTTCCCCCGTTACTCGCAGAGTACGATAAAGGCAACCGCCTATGCAAATAGCTGTAATGCGAATGTTGTGGCGATAACCGACAGCACTACCTCTCCGCTTGCACCTTATGCAAACGAACTTCTGATAGCAAGAAGCGATATGGCAAGCTTTGCAGACTCGCTTGTCGCTCCGCTGAGCCTTCTCAACGCTATAATAGTTGCGGTAAGCGCAAGGAACAAGGACAACATCGAACAGACCTTCGGCAAGCTGGAGACGCTCTGGGAAGAAAACCAGGTATACAAAAAGGATGTATAATGAACTTTGACTTAGCTATTATCGGCGGAGGTGCGGCAGGTATGACAGCCGCCGTTATCGCCGCCGAAAACGGTTTACGCATCGCCGTAATCGAGCATAACAGACAGCTCGGGAAAAAGCTCGCCATCACGGGTAAAGGCAGATGCAACCTTACCAACAACAGCGATAACGAAAATATCATGAGGAACATACCCACAGGAAGCCGCTTTTTATACAGCGCTCTTGCGGGTTTTTCCGCTTATGATACTATGGATTTTTTTGAAAAACTCGGCGTACCGCTTAAGACGGAACGAGGCAACAGGGTATTTCCCGTATCTGACAGCGCAAAGGATGTTGTAAACGCACTTAAAAACAGAATGGGTACGCTCGGCGTTACCGTCATAAATGCTCACGCAAAATCTATAATAACCGAAAACGGCAAAGTTATGGGCGTTCACTGCGGCGGCAGAGACATATTTGCCGAAAAGGTGATACTTGCGACAGGCGGAGCGTCATACAGCGCAACAGGCTCAGACGGAAGCGGATATGAGATAGCAAAGGCGCTCGGGCATACTATAGTCGAGCCGAAACCGATGCTTGTGCCGATATGTGCAAGAGAGAGCTGTTGCTGTGATATGAGCGGACTCAGCCTTAAAAATGTCACGCTGTCGCTTATTGATAC
>JAEDNF010000050.1 GCA_016302655.1 Oscillospiraceae bacterium
CCCATTATTTCTGTCAGAACAACATTGTCGGCTATCATAAGCGCACTTGCAAAGTCATCCATAAGAGTATAGGTTCTTGAATAGGTGAACGGCTGATGCACCGCCCATACACGCTTGAAATCCTTCATCGACTTTGCCGTTTTAAGCGTTGCCGCAACTTCTGCCGGATGATGTGCATAATCGTCTACTACGGTTATGCCTCCTATTGTCGCAAGCCTTTCAAATCGTCTTCCTGCGCCCCAGAAGGTGGACAGTCCCTTATTGATGTTTTCGGGGGTAACTCCCGTTGCAAGTGCGGCGGCACAGGCGGCTACCGCATTAAGAACATTATGTGCGCCGGGAACATGGATAGATATGCGTTCTATCTTCCTGCCGTTTTCCATAAGGTCAAAGTCGGTCTGAAAATCCGATATGCGCTCTATGTTTTCGGGATAGTATCTGTTCTTGTCTGTTTTGCCGAAGGTGATTATCTGCTTGTCAAAGCCCGACGCCTTTACGGCTTTCAGCGTATTTTCATCATCGCCGTTTATTACAAGAATATCGGTAGTATTATCGCAGAACTTAGTAAACGATGCTCTCAGATTATCCATCGTTTTGAAAAAGTCGAGGTGATCTGCATCGATATTAAGTATTATCGAAATATTCGGAAACAGGTGTAAGAATGTGTTGGAAAACTCACACGCCTCGCACACCATAACATCGCTTGTACCTGCTCTGCCGCTGCCGCCGATAGCTTTCAGCTTGCCGCCGATGACTGTTGACAGATCAATATCCTGAGCGAGATACATATGCGTGAGCATTGACGATGTGGTGGTTTTTCCGTGAGTGCCCGAAACGCATACCGCCTTATCGTACCAGCTTGTAACAAGTCCGAGCAGTTCACAGCGCTCGACAGTCTTGACGCCGCTTGCCTTTGCCGCAATAAGCTCCGGATTGTCGCTCATTATAGCGGCGGTATATACGATGAGGTCTGCACCATCAATATTTTCCGCCCTCTGCCCCATATACACGGTTATGCCCATATTACGCACGGCTTTGAGCGTTTCGGTCTCGTTGTTGTCCGAGCCTGTAAGATAATATCCTTTGCTGTGCAGTATCTGAGCCAGAGGATACATTCCGCTTCCGCCTATACCTATAAAATGAATATGCTTCTTTCCGGTGAGGAAATCTTCCATTTTGCTTACGATCCTTTCAACCGATTATGATACGGTAATATTCTATGATAGTTTTCAGCCTAATATCATCTTTGCCTTGAGCAGAGCAAGCTGAGTCTTTCCGTCTTCGATTTCGCCGTTCATAACCATTTCTACTGCTTTATCAAGCGGAATCTTAACTACTTCAAGAAATTCATCGTCATCAAGATTCTGCTTGCCGCCTTCAAGACCGGTAGCAAGATACATATGCGTTATCTCCTGGCAGTATGCAGGCGTAGGTATCATATATCCCATATATCTGAATTCTTTGCAGGTACAGCCGGTTTCTTCCTGAAGCTCTCTTCTTCCAGCCTCTGCGTGATCCTCTCCGGGATTAAGCTTGCCTGCAGGAATCTCCATCAGCACCTTCTGAAAAGGATATCTGAACTGCCTTACAAAAAGCACTTGTCCGTCATCGGTAACAGGCACTACGCCGACTCCGCCGCTGTGTCTGATAACATCACGGGATACTACCGCCCCGTTTTCAAGCTCTGCCTTGTCACAGCATACGGTAAGAATCTTACCCTCGTACTTTACCTCGCTGTCTACAGTTTTCTCAAATAAATGCATATCTTCCTCTTTTCTGCGATTATTCCGCTTTGCCGCTTTCATCGCCTTGTTCGGTGCTTTGCGGCTCGTTATACTCTGCGTTATCGCTGTCCGTTTCTTTATTTTCTGAAAGCAGTTTTTCGGTCTGCTTTTTGATTGTTCTGATATAAGCGTTGTGGTTGTTTACCTTTTCGAGCTGTTCTTCTGCATAGAGATGAACATTCGGATTAGGCTTGTATCTGAAGACCTTCTTCAGCACGATATAATAGATAATCAGTATTACAGCCGCCGCTATTGTGCAGACTATTCCTGCTTTAAGTCCGGGTGTAACATAGCTGAATTCTATATTACATTCTCCCGACGGCACTTTAATGCCCATAACGCCACGGTTTACCTTTTCAATATCAACGGGCTGCCCGTTCACCGTTGCGCTCCAGCCGCTTTCCCAAGGCACAGTAAATACTACAAATCTGTCCTCGGTAAAGGAAGAAGTAGCGGTAAAGCCGTTTGCCGTAGGAGTAAATGTGTCAACGCAGGTCTTTGAAAGCTCTTCGGCGTCTTTAACAAATGTATCGTAATTGAAGCCGGAAGCGTTTTCGGGGCTCAGCTCCTCTATAATATCGCTGTATTTCTCTATCTGTTCATCGGTGAATACTACCGCACGGACAAGCATATTGTCACGGTGGCTCTTTGCGACCTTTTCGTATTCTTCATCCGTCACATAGAAGCTGTTGGAATAACCCATCGGTACGAATGCTTTGTTTTCAAAGATAGTGAAACCGTCCTGCTCGTCTATCTGAACGAAATTCTTCATATTGTCAAGCAGAGTCTGGGTGTCTTTATATTCAACCTTATAGCTCTGTATTATGAGATATTTCGTAGAGTTTACCGACCTCATTGCATAATAGGTTCCGTCGGGATCGGTATTAACCGAACGGTGAAAGCCCATTCCTTCATAGTATTCAAAAGCAGAACCGGGCAGGATACTGTGGAAGCTTCTGAATCCGTACATATCCCACAGCATATTGGCATTGTTGGTAACGCCGTAAGTCTCGACCCTGTAGAAGTCGTCGCCCTCAAGCTCAATAGTTGCGTCAACAATGTTGTTGTAATCTCCGACCTTGGGACCGAGAGACCTGCCGTAGATAAGCGTATAGTACGAACAGCAAAGGCACGCCACCATAGTAAAGCAATAAGCTTTGTGCAGGAATCTGTTCGTGTTTGCTTTGTTCTTCCTGCGGACAATAATATAGCATACTGCTACCGAAGCTACCGCAACCGCTACCGATATCCAGAACGGGATCTTCTCATTCGGAAGCTGGAACAGCTCGGTCACTTTTACGGTCGATTCTTCCCCTGTCGCTATATCAAGAACATCCTTGCTTACTTCCGACGGAAGCACTCCGACAAGTGAGATCAGAATAACCGCAAAGCCGCACCACTTCAGACCGTAGCGGATGTCTATCTCCTTGCTTTCAAGCGCATAAGCGGTCATGAAACAGCCGACCAGTATCGGCATATAGTACCATCTTGTATAATAGTTGTTGTTGAAAAGCACAAAGCTGGAGTTAAGCACAGGGATAAGCGCAAATAAAAGCATTATCGGCATAAGCCATTTTGCCCAGTGCTTTTTCTTGTATTTGATAAACGAAATAACTCCCGCCATTGAGAACAACGGCAGATATGCGGATACGCTCGACCATTTTGCAGAAGAGTCGGGGAAGAAGTTCTGCCTTGCAGGAACATCGGCAGGGAAGAACAGACTCTGGAAGATAAGTCCGTATCTCTGCGAGGGGTTATGGAATACAAGATTCCATCCGTTTAATGTATTGCCGGATCTCGGAGTATCTATACAAGTTATTATCGCAGGAACAAACATTGCTCCTGCAAGCGCCACACCGATAACCGATTCAAACGCAAGCGCCATAAAGGTTTTAAGCGTAACTTTGAACTTCGGATCGGTACAGCGGCAGGCAAAGTATATTACGAGGAAAACACATTCTCCGATAAAGAAGAAGTAGTTGACAAAGGCGTTCAGCGCAACGGTCAGCGCAAAGAATACTCTTCTCTTATTGATTACCGCTTCTTCAAGCGCAATAAGCATCAGCGGGAATACCACCATCGCCTCGTGGAAGTGGTTGAAGAAGACGTTATACATGGAAAATCCCGAAAAGGCATAGAGCAGACCGCCGATAAGCGCTGATTCGGGCTTTCTTACAAAGCGTCTTATATATGCAAAAGCAAATGTCGAACAGCACGACAGTTTAAGCACCATAAGCGGTGCCATCAGATATTTGGATACTTCGGCAGGGAAGGGCATTGTAAGCCAGAAGAACGGGCTTCCGAGCGTGTAGAATGAGTATGAGCCTATAAAGTTTGCGCCGAGATCCGTCTGCCAGTCCCACATAAAGCTGCCGCTTTTAATTGCCTGGTTGCACAGCGTATAGAAAGGTATCTGCTGAGCGTTGTAATCACCGTAGTAGATGAAATAGCCGCCGTCAATAAGGACAAACGGCAGGAAAAGTATAACGCCCATTATAGCCGCCATTAAGAAAGCCTTGCGGTAATATTGCAATTCCGATTTGTACATTTTTTATTCCTTCCGGGGTGTTATTGTGATAATATCAATAAAGAACGGCACCATATTTTTCAGCCATTGCGCTGAGCTTTTCGGGTTCTATCAATGAGTTGGAATCTATTATGGCTCTTCCCTGATACAGCATAAGCGCCATTTTGAGAGAGATCTCGTCGTCTGACAGAAACGCAACGGGCAGGGTAGCCATGTGCATATTTCTTCCGAAGTCGATAGCGTCATCGGGCGAGTTTATGCTTACTGTCAGCACATCGTAGCTTTGAGAGCACATCTCGGCAATATCGTCTTCCATATACGGACCGCATTCGACAGCAGGAGAAAACTCCGTTGTGTCGGGATCAAGGAAAAACATCTGATTCTCCGTTGCCAGAGCAAGCGTGGTATCCTGCTTTTCTATGGCAGGGAGCTTGTCGTAATCAATTTCACCGAGCATATCCCGAAGCGCCGCAATATGCTCTTTTCCTGCACCGCAGCAGCCTCCGACTATCCTTGCGCCGTTAGTCACCGACTTTTTTACGGCAAAGGCAAATTCTTCGGGAGAAACAGAAACTTTCTCTCCGTCCTTTTCGTATACCGCACTCGGCTTTACTATAAGCGGAATTTTCGCATACGGAGCAATCTCGGCTATTATATCGGGGCATAGATCCGCAGAAGTGCAGTTAAGTCCGAATGCCGATATGCCCATCTCCTGAAGCACAAGAAGCGCACACAGCACATTTGTTCCTATATCGGTGTCTCCGTCTTCGTCTACCTTCATAGTAGCAATTATAGGCTTGTTCTCCTTTTTGCAGGCAAGCACAGCCGCACGCATATTCCACAGCGTAGGAACGGTTTCTATAACAAACATATCGCAGTAAGGCGATAATGCCGATACCTGCTGTCTGTACACAGACATTATCTCGGTGAATGTATATTCGCCGTACGGCTCTATGTAGAGTCCCGTAGATGACAGACAGCCTGCGATAAGCGCCTTATCGTGAAAGTTATCGTAGGTTATTTTTGCGGCAGAAGCATTGAGCTGTTCGGTTCTGTCTTCACAGCCGAAAGCCCTTAGATTCTCACAGTTTGCGCCGTGAGTAGCCGTATACAGCACCTGTGCGCCGCTGTCTATAAAGCCTTGCTGGAGCTTTATCAGCGCATCGGGATGCAGGTTTACAAACTGTGCCGCAGATACCGAGCGGTCATAGCCGTATGCAAAAAGTCCGGTGCCGGTACCGCCGTCAAGCAGTATCGGCAAAGGTATAGGTATTTCCTGACTGACGGGAATACTGTCCATATAGTTTCCTTTCTGAAGTTACATTTTTTCGGGTGCGTCGACCTTAAGCAGATCGAGCAGATTCTTGAACACGGTTTTTGTGGCAACACAGAGCGAAAGCCTTGACTGAAGCGTGTTGTCCTCTTCGCCCTTTATCTTGCAGTTGTCGTAGAACTTGTGGAACAGCTGTGCAAGGTCGCACAGATATTTAGTGATCTTTGAGGGATTATAGTCCTTTGCCGCCTCGTTTATACAGTCGGGCAGTGCGGCAATATGACGGATAAGCGCAAGCTCTGCAGGATGTGAGTAGTTAAGCTCGCTTACCGGTATGTTCCTGTATCCTGTTCCTTCTTCTTCCATTCTGCGAAGAATACTGCATATTCTTGCGTGTGCATACTGAACATAGAATACGGGGTTGCTTGAGCTTTCTTCTATAGCAAGCTCAAGGTCGAACTCAAGGTGAGTATTGGGGTCCCGCAGATTGAAGAAGAATCTTGCAGCGTCTATCGGCACTTCGTCAAGCAGGGTAGAAAGCGTGATAGCCTTGCCTGAACGCTTTGACAGCTTTACGGTCTCGCCGTTTCTCACAAGCATTACCATCTGCATTATAACAATATCGAGCTTGTTTGCGTCAACGCCGAGCGCTGTCAGCGCCGCCTTCATTCTTGCTATATATCCGTGGTGGTCAGCACCGAGTATATCCACCGCCTTGTCAAAGCCTCTTGTAACGAGCTTGTTGTAGTGATATGCTATATCCGGCACAAAGTAAGTAGGAATACCGTTTGCACGGACAAGTACTCTGTCCTGGTCATCACCGAAATCGGATGCCTTGAACCATATCGCTCCGTCCTTTTCGTAGGTCTGACCTCTTTCGGTGAGCATATCCACTATCTGCTTTACCGCACCGTTACCATGCAGGGTGCTTTCTCTGAACCATGTATCATATACTATGCGGTATTTCTTGAGGTCTCTTTCAAGCCCGTCAATGTTAAGCGGAAGAGCATACTCGACAAGAGCCGACTTTCTTGTTTCTTCGTCGGCGTCTGCAAAGCTGTCTTTGTGCATCTTATAGAAATTATATGCGTGCTCTATTATATCTACGCCTTTGTAAACATCCTCCGGCATAGGGAAATTCTCTTCGTCGGCAAAAATGCCTGCACACACATCATCACCGAATGAAGCGATGATATCGGCATTGTTCTTGTCTGCTATCTGCAAATATCTTATCGACAGCGATTTGCCGAACTTTTCTATCTGGTTGCCTGCGTCGTTTACATAGAACTCACGCTCAACTTCATAGCCTGCGTACTGCAGTACCGAAGATAAGCTGTCGCCCAGAGCGCCGCCTCTTGCGTTGCCTATATGCATAGGTCCTGTGGGATTTGCGGAAACGAACTCAACGAGAACACGCTTGCCTTTGCCAAGCTCGGTCTTGCCGTAGTCACTGCCGCTGCTTATAACTTCTCCTACCGTTTCATTAAACCATGAAGGGCTTATGAAGAAATTCAGAAATCCGGGGCCTGCAACTTCTATCTTTTCAAATGCCGTACCGTCTAAGATTGCGGCGTCGGCTATCATCTGACCTATTGCTCTCGGATTTGATTTCAGCGCCTTTGCGCTTGCCATAGCGGCATTGCAGGAGAAATCTCCGTGCGATACATCTGCAGGGCGCTCAACATTGAAAGCGGGAAGCGGCACAGCTTCGATCTTTCCCTCTGCCACCAGTCTGCCCAGCGCATTCATTACCGTTTCTTTTACCTGCTGTTTAGCAAGCTCTATCATATTAGTCATCAGTTACACTCCTTAACATTTATATGCATTTCATTTTCGGACATATAGCTTGAATTGATATCAAGCGTGTATCTGAGATACACATCTCCGCCCGTGCTTTTAAGCTCGTTTCTTATCTCGTCGGTGCAGACGCCTATCATAAAATCGCCGAATTCCGTGCCGTAGTGGCAATGGTGCTTCTTGCCCTTTTCTATGAAAAGCGAGCTTATCACCTTTCCGCTTCTTGTCATGGTCACCATATTGTCCGATACTTCAAGCGTTACCGAGCTTCCTTCAAAGCCGGTCGCCTCGCTCTCGTCATAATGAAGCCTGAAGCCTCCGTCGAACTGCTCCATTGCACCGAATGTGAAAAGCTCGGTGGTATCCTTTTCTTCATCGACCGTCTGCGTGCTCTTTATTGTTATACATACATTCTTTTTCATTGTTATTCCTTCCGCCTTTTTCAGTCGAGTTCCACAACAGAGGTGATAAGCAGACGGATCATATCTTCATAAGTGAAGCCGCTGTCCGTTACAAGCCGTGTGAATATACTCTGTCTGTCAAGTCCCGGTATGCTTCTTACCCGTCTGACATATACTTTGCCGTCATTACCGAGTACCATATCGACTCTTGCAAAGCATTTGCAGGAGAGTGCAGAGAATGCGGCTCTTGCCGTCTTGCGTATGCTGTCAAGCTCGGAGTCGCCAAGCTGAGCCGGTACGACAAGCTCGGAGGTCGAAGCTATATTTGCACTGCGTTTATCTGTTTCGTCGCTCAGCTTTACAAGCTCGCCGACTGTGACTTTTTCGTCGTGATGCTTCTTTTCGAGTACGGCGCAGGTTATCTCTCTGCCGCTGAGTGCGCTCTCTGCAATTATATACGGATGGTGCGAAAAGCTTGCCTTTATCGCTTCTTCAAGCTCGCTTTCGTTATCGGCTCTGCAGGCTCCGACAGATGCGGAACAGCTCGTAGGAGCGGTATATATCGGAAAAGTCAGCTTATCTGTTATCTTCTTTACAGCGGAATGTATATCGTTAATTTCGCTTCTGTGAAGCGTAACATTGTTAATAACATCAAGTCCGCTGTCGCAGAGGATAAGATTCATTATCCGTCTGTCGTTGCACAGCGCCGCCGCCTGAAAATCATTTCCGATTATCGGCAGACCTGCCAGCTTGCACAGTCCCTGCACTCTTCCGTCTTCTCCGTATTTACCGTGAAGCACGGGGAAAACTGCGTCTACTCTGTATATCGTGCTTTCTCCGTCGGAAATGATCTTGATTACGCCCTTGTTTGTCATATCGGGGCTGATTACGCATGAACAGCAATCGCTGTCCTGCTCCCAGCTTCCGTCCTTGATATTTTCATAGCTGCCCGGATAAAAAAGCCATCTGCCTGCTCTGGTTATGCCTATAGCAAGCGGCTCTATCTCCTTTGGCATTGCGCTGAGTACGCTGTATGCAGTATGAAGCGACGCCGCATGATCTGCCGACGCACCGCCGAACAGTACGGCTATTCGTTTTTTCGCCATATCGGTTCCTCTTCTTTCGTTCTGTCTTATATGCAATAATAAAATAAGTATATCACATTTAGACTTTAAGTTCAAGGGTAAAAAGGGAAATTATATATAAATA
>JAEDNF010000051.1 GCA_016302655.1 Oscillospiraceae bacterium
ATAACTGCTTTTTTAAGGAATGTCAGCGGAACATCAAGAATACCCGTCCAGCATATCAGGAGCACACCTATCATTATATACTGCTCATACTGCATCAGCTTGAAATATGTTCTTTCCTTAAGGAAAACAAGCAAAATTCTTGAGCCGTCAAAAGGCGGTATCGGCAGCATGTTGAATACTGCAAGTGAAATATTAATTCGTGCCGCCATTATAAATGCTTCGCAAACATTATTAATGACATCAGGATTACTTGCAACGAACAAGAATCCGACAAGCTTGCCTATCAGCATAAAGATATACGACAGCAGTATGTTGGATATCGGTCCTGCCGCCGCAGTTATAGCCATAAACGCTCTTGCCGATACTTTCCTACCTCTTACGGGATTAACCGGTGCGGGTTTGCCCCAGCCTATGCCTACGGTAAGTATGCCTATCGTTCCCATAGGATCCCAATGTCTGATAGGATTCAGCGTAACTCTTCCCGAGCGCATTCCCGTATCGTCGCCGAGCAGATATGCCATAAAGCAGTGCGAGCATTCATGTATAGGTATGGCAATAAGCAGTATTACCGCATAAGCAAAAATTGTAATAATAATTTTCGGCTGATTGCCGAGTTCGTTTAATATATCAAATAACATAGAAAATCCTTTCGCAAATGAAAATTACTGCAGTAAGGCAGTATATTCAAATTTTATTATACACCATACTGACGATTTTTGCAACAATTTTTTCTGTTTACGGTTTTATTCTCGGCATATTTTACCGTTTTAACAGTAAATCTACCGAAAACCACTTGACAAACAAGCTCCATTTGCATATAATAATACCGTAATCTGTTTCAGGGCGGAGTGAAATTCTCCACCGGTGGTAAAGTCCACGAGCCGAGCAAATACTGCAAGGCCGATTCGGTGAAATTCCGAAACCGACGGTATAGTCCGGATGAAAGAATCAGAAATGCTGAGCCGCAAATCTATATTTTCAGCGGCTGAACACTTTTGAATTTAAAAGGAACGCCCCGTAATCTTATTACGGGGTTATTTTTTGGCTATGGCTGAAAGTCACCTTTGAAGCAGATATAGAAAGGATGATTTTTATGCAGACACAAACTAACAAAAACCTAAGACTTCTGTTTGATACGAGAAAACTCGTATTCACGGCGCTTTTAGCGGCTGTTGCTTCGGTGCTTATGCTGTTCAGCTTTAAGATACCGATAATGCCGAGCTTCATTTCCTTCGATTTTTCGGATTTTCCGGCTGTTATGGCTTCGCTTACAATGGGACCTATAGCAGGAGTATTCGTTTGTCTTGTCAAGAATATTATCAATCTGTTTTCAAGTATGACAGGCGGCGTAGGCGAGCTTTCAAACTTCATCTTAAGCTGCTGCCTTGTTATCCCTGCAGGAATAATAGGCAGAAAGATAAACACATATAAAGGCGCTATCATCGGATGCGTTATCGGAAGCGTTATTATGGCTCTGCTCAGCATAGTGTCCAATTATTTTTTAGTATATCCCATCTATGAAAATATAATGCCTATCGAAGCTATAATCAATATGTACAAGGAGATAAATCCGAATGTAAACGGCCTTCTTGACTGCCTTATAGTATTCAACTGTCCGTTCACGCTTGTTAAAGGTCTTGTTGCTTCGGCTTTGTGTATGCCGCTATACAAGGCGCTTCGCCCCGTGTTCAATTCATATTACAGGCAAGGACGCCAGTCAGTGAGCGCCAAAAGTTCGGCACGGCATGGATGCCGGTAAGCGGACAAGTCCAAAGCGCGTTAGAATAACGCACCCAAAGTGTCCACAAAGGATAGCCGCTCCAAAGAGCACTCGCAAAGGGATAGAGATTTTTCTCAACTTTTTAATGATATAGACTTTTTTGACAAGCTGAGAGCAGGTGAAATGCCTGCTCTTCTTTTTGTGTTATCTGTCAAGCGCCGCATACATCGCTTGTTTCAGCGTTCTTATCGGTCTTATTCCGTTTCCTCCGCAGACTTGTATAAAATACATAAATGTAAGGTTATTTTCCGGATCGTTGCAGAAATAGTTTCCTGTCCAGCCGTCCCAGCCGTACTCGCCCTTACAACCTACGGTTGTTATTTCGGGATGTAGGAGCGTTCTCATAAGTCCGCCGTAGCCATAACCTATGCAGGAATCCCAGTTAAATGTTTGCATCTGCTGCTCGGTAATAATATTATGCGTTATCAGCTGAGCCGCTTTTCTGCTGATTATTCTGACGCCGTTATATTCGCCGCCGTTAAGGAGCATCTGTGCAAATTTTTCATAGTCGTTTACTGTAGATACAAGTCCTGCTCCGCCTATCTCAAATTCAGGGCGTTTTGTGTATTTATATACAAGGCCTAAGTGTTGCCAGTCGCAGGGAGCAAGCTTTCCGTCTTCTCCTCTAATGTAAATCTCAGCAAAGCGGTCACGCTTATCTTCGGGTACATAAAAGTCGGTATCGTTCATTCCAAGAGGCGTAAAAATCTCACTTTTAAGAAAATCGCCGTATCTCTTTTTGCTGACTACTTCTACTACTGCGCCCAGTACATCGGCACAGACGCTGTAGTTCCAGCAGGTGCCCGGCTGTGCAAACAGCGGTATTTTACCCATTTCGTTGCACATCTCGACTGTAGAATATGTTCCGTCGCCCGAAAATGCTCTTCTGTAGTATTCGTCAAACAGATCCGCCATTTTATCACCGGAAGGATTGATATTCCTGTCGGGATACATAAGTCCTGCCGTCATAGTCAGCAGATCAATGATTTTTACCTCACGGTTTGCAGGCACTATACCGTCTTTGGTTTCTACCATCTGATTATTGAAGCCGTCAAGATACCAGCAGACGCTGTCGTTAAGGTCAATAAGACCTCTGTCATAAAGTATCATGGCGGCAACTGCGGTAACGGGCTTTGTCATACTGTAAAGACGGTATATGGTGTTGTCGGAAACGCTGATGCCTCTCGCCTTGTCAGCCATACCGAAGCATTTGTCGTATAAACGAACACCGTCCTTGATTATTCTTAAATGACCGCCGGGAATCATTCCGCAGTCTACCTGAGATTGCATCATTTCGTCAAGACGGTAAAATCTGTTGTTTTCCATAGTAACTCCTGTTTGTAATGTTATATTCTGATTTTAGCATATTTCCGCTGTTTTTGCAACGGAAAACAGAAAGCCCACAACAAAAAGTTGTGAGCTATTATTGCTTATATTTACTGTATTTCAAGCGAATCTATTACACCTGCGATAAGGTCGGGAAATTCTCCGTCATCCGTAGATTGTGTGAACGAGAAGCAGTAAGCGTCTTCTCCCGACTGAATCATATACTGGGTTATAGTAGTCTGTCTTGTTACCTGTGATACCATACCGGTAAGCTGCATATATACTGCGCTTTTTCCTGCTATTTCGGTATGCTCAAAGGCAACCAGCTTGAAATTTTCCATTGTTGCGGAATATGTCGCAGTCATCTGATCCGAGGTGACTTCTTCTAACGGGCTGTCTGTTTTGCTTACAACAAGGTTGAACTTATTGTCATTGTATTCATCTTCATCGGCAAACTGATATGCTATAGCCATACTTGCAAGCTTCCAGCCTTCCGGCATAGCAAACGAGAGCTTTCCGTTAGGCAAAGAAAACTTTCCGTCTTTGACCGGCTCATACTTTACGGTAGATTCTACCGTGCTTGAATCTGTCGGGGATGTAGTATCGGAAGAACTATCCGAAGAAGAATCCGTAACCGATGAATTTTCATCGGAAGTTACAGATGAAGTTCCGTTGTTGCTTTGCGAATCAGATGAAGTATTATTTGCGGTGCACGCCGCAAGCGAAAGCGCTATTATAACCGCTGACAAAGCGGCTGAAATTTTTATGTATTTCTTTGCCATATTCGTTTCCTTTCAAATCCGCCGGGAATTTATATGTGTATTTTATCACAAAGGTTAAAAAAAGTCAATTATAAAGGCAAATGTGAAAGAAATTTCATTTGTTTTTCTCACGGCTTTTATTATCGGTAAACACTTGAAAATCTCGGCTTTTCATGTTATACTAAAAAAACCGTATTTACAGAAAGGGTGAAACGATATGCAGATTCACGAATCGGCAGAGGACTATCTCGAATCAATACTTATTCTTAAAAATAAGTCGGGCAGTGTCAGATCGATAGATATAGTAAACTATTTTGATTATTCAAAACCGAGCATAAGCATAGCAATAAAAAACCTGCGTATAAACGGATATGTAACGGTTGACGAGAAAGGCTATATTGAGCTAACCGAAAAGGGAAGTGAGATAGCCGAAAGAGTATATGAGCGTCACACATTGCTTACAAAGTGGCTTGTTGCACTCGGTGTTGATGAAATTACAGCGGCAAAGGATGCCTGCCGTATAGAGCATATCATCAGCGACAGCAGTTTTGAAGCTATCAAGAAGCATATCAAAGGTAAATAAGTATATAAGAAACAGATTCCGCCGATTATTCAGCGGAATCTTTTTTATTCTTCGCTTTTCATTGCTTTGTGCAAAAATCTTGCAAGCGGATAAAGCTCTCTGAAGTCATTGAGGATAAGCTCCAAAAGACTGCGGTCGAACACCGTCTTATCATCATAAGTGAAAGCTCTGAAGCAATTGAAGTTTTTTCTGTTGTACCACTCGTCGATAACCGGTGATATTTCTCCCTTTTTACGCTTGTAAAAATCGCCTTCAAGAGTCATTATGCCTTTTTTGCCGAAATCTTTCGCCAGCTTTTCAAATTCTTTTCTGTTATCGTCGATGGCGTTTCTGAGATTCTGCATTGATACGGCAGTTGCACTCCAGGTGCCCATTCCGTAGCTCCAACCCTCGCAGGTAAGCTCAAAGTAGAAGGCAGGCAGAGCCCACCATTCTCTAATAGGTTCTTTGAATGTAAACCAGAAATTATCTCTGTACGGATATGCGTGAGGAAATCTTGCGTCTTTGGCAAGTCTTGAAACAGAGCTTACAGTATTGTATCCGATTTCCTTACAAAAATCGCAGTATAGCTCATCACAAAGAGCTTTCATTGGCTTTGCAAGATGTTCCTTATAATCATCTTTATGCTCGTCATACCAGCTTTTATTGTTGTTAAGCCGTATGCCCCAAAGAAAATCTATTGTTTGCTGTGAAAATCCTTCAAACATTTTTAATCCTTTCGTGATAAATATTCAGCCTTTAACCGAATATAATAAAGTGTGTATTTTCCCTATCGTTTATAATTTAGAAGAAAAGAAGTGATATTATGAAAAAACATAATAAAACAGTCGATCTTATTCTGTATATCCTCTCAGCAGAAGTTATCGGAATGTCATCGGGACTGCTCGCAGGCAGCTTTGAAGATTTTTTTGAAAAATATCGTGAGCCGCCCTTGCTCCCGCCTTCGTGGCTGTTTCCGGTGGTGTGGATAATTCTATATGCACTTATGGGAATATCAGCACATATCGTGCATTACAGCCATGTAAATTTGGATAAAAGGCGTAAACTCCTTGCGGTTTACTGGGTGCAGTTGATAATTAATTTTCTGTGGAGTATTATATATGTCCGCTTTGAACTGCTATTACTTGCGGCGGCGGATATAATACTGCTGCTTATCCTCATTGCAATAATGATTTATTGCTTCGGGAAAGCAAGCCGTACTGCCGCTTATCTGAATATCCCTTATTTATTCTGGGTTGCCTTTGCAACTTATCTGAATATTGCAACTATTATTGTAAACCTTTAGCGGCTTACAATTATTCCGATGGCTGTCTGTTTTCTTTCAGCCATCGGAATTTTTTATAGCAGCTGAGTAGCCGACCTTTCAACAGGAAGACATCCGATATATTTTTTCATAAATTCATCAAAACCTTCGGCGTCGTCTTTGTCGGGCTCTACGGTTACTGAACGGGCATTGGAAAATGCGTTGTCTTTCAGCCATTCGCCGAGAGTTTCTCCGCTTTTTTTAGTCATATACATAGCAAGAAGCGCCATGCCCCACGCACCGCCTTCGCCTGCGGTACTCATAACCGTTATCGGAGCGCCTGCCGCCGCCGCAAGTATAGTCTGTCCTACCTTTTCTGTTTTGAAGAATCCGCCGTGTCCCGTTAACCTGTCTATCGGAACCTGTTCTTCCTTTGTCAGAATGTCAAGTCCTGCTTTAAGAGCGCCGAGGGAAGTGTACAGCTGTGTTCTCATAAAATCTGCGAGAGCAAGCGGTGCGTCGGGACGCCTTGCAAACAGCGGTCTTCCTTCCTCAAAGCCTGTTATATGTTCGCCCGAAAGGTAATTATATGCGATCATACCGTCGCAGTCCTTTTTACCTTCAAGCGCTTTTTTAAAGAGTATCTCGTACAGCTTTGCGCTGTCGATTTCAAAGCCTGCCGCCTGTGCGAACTCTCTGAACAGTCCTGCCCACGCATTAAGCTCCGATGTGCAGTTGTTGCAATGAACCATAGCAACGGGTTCTCCGGACGGAGTAGTAACCATATCTATCTGCCTGTGAAGTTTCTTAAGAGGCTTGTCGAGTACGACCATAGCGAATACCGATGTGCCTGCCGATACATTTCCCGTTCTCGGCGACACGCTGTCGGTAGCTACCATTCCTGTTCCTGCGTCTCCTTCAGGAGCGCACATAGGTATGCCGTGTCCGAGATTGCCCGATACATCAAGCAGTTTTGCACCCGATTCGCTGAGCGTTCCGGCGTTTTCGCCTGCAATCAGCACTTCGGGCAGAAGTGACAGTATCGGCTTGTCAAAGCCGTGCTGATAAGCAGCATTGTCAAACTTGTCCGCCATTTCATTATTATATGTAAGCGCAGACGAATCAACAGGGAACATACCCGACGCTTCACCTATTCCGAGTACACGCCTGCCTGTCAGCAGGTAGTGGATGTATCCTGCAAGTGTTGTCAGATGTGACAATCTTGGAAGATGTTCTTCTTTTGCAAGAATACATTGATAAAGATGTGCAATGCTCCATCTCTGAGGTATAGGAAAGCCAAACAGCTCGGTCAGCTCTTCTGAGGCTTCGGCGGTAATAGTATTTCTCCAGGTTCTGAACGGAACAAGAAGATTGTCGTTTTCGTCAAATGCCATATATCCGTGCATCATTGCGCTTATTCCTATAGAGCCGAAGCGTGTCGGAACAATGCCGAACTTTGTTTCGATTTCGTTAGCAAGCGAAGCGTAACAGCTTTGCATACCGCCGATTATATCATCTTCGGTATAAGTCCATATTCCGTCAACAAGCCTGTTTTCCCATTCGTGCGCTCCCGAGGCGATAGGCGTGTTATCACTTCCGATAAGTACAGCCTTTATTCTTGTAGAGCCAAATTCAATACCGAGTGCGGTATTGCCGCTGATTATATCATTCTTCACTTTAAGTATATCCATATTTTACCTCTTAAAAATCGAATATGCGTGTTTATGCACCATCTTGAATGATGTGCCGATATTAAGTATACCACAACCGGTTTATTAATTCAAGCGGAGAAATATGCTCCGAAAGGCCTGTTTTTGTGCAGAGAATAGGTGCTTATCGGGTTGACGATGATGTTTAAACTGTTTTGGAAGAACTCATACAATTTAAACGCAATTTTATGCGGATAATTTCTTCTCGGAATGAGAAATGCGAAAAAGAGGAGAAATCGTATATTACTCTGTATGATTTTTTTGTGAAAAGTATGGAATTTGAGTCAAGAATATGGTATACTATAATTCAGTGTTTAAAACCGGGAAAGGAATGAACATATGAACGATATACTGAACCGCAGGAAAATAGCGGAAGGTGTGCACTTCAGCAGCATCACCGACAACCGCTATAAGAAGAATCTGATTTCGGTAATATTTTATACTGAGATGAACGAGAACACGGTAACCGATAATGTTATCGTACCCGAACTGCTGTCGAAATGCAATGCCAAAATTCCGACATATAAAGAATTCAACAACAAGATGTCAAGGCTCTATGCTTCTGTTGTAAACGGTTCTTCTTCAAGGCAGTACGACCTTCAGGCTCTGCGCCTTGCCGCCTTTTATCTTGATGACGCTTATGCGCTGTCCGGCGAAAAGATGACCGAGATAATGACTGATACGCTGATAGACTGTCTTACTGATCCTGTTACCGAGAACGGCGCATTTTCAGCCAAGTTCACCGAGCTTGAAAAGAAGACGGTTATTGATAATATAGCCGCCGCTATTAACGATAAGCGTTCCTACGCAACGGACAGAGCAATGCAGACTATCTGCAGCGGCGAGCCTGCAAGCGTCAGCGCTTACGGAACAGAAGAAAAGGCTCGTGAGATTACTCCCGAGAGCGCATATAAAGCATACCGCAGAATGATAGAAAGTATGCCGTGTGAAATAATCTGCGTCGGAAGCAGCGACTTTTCGGGTGTTGCCGAAAAATTCACCGAAGCATTCGCTAAGGTTGGCAGACACGATATTGAAGCGACAACTATTAGCTTAAGTGCAATAAAGGATACCCCCAAGGAAGTAGTAGAAAGGCTCAGCGTTAATCAGAGCAAGCTGGTGCTCGGATTCAAGTCGCACTGTGAAGATCTTCCGGCACTCGTTCTTTTGCAGAAAATCTACGGCGGCACTACTTCAGCCAAGCTGTTTAAAGTAGTCAGAGAAAAGATGTCGCTTTGCTATTACTGCTCGGCAGGGCTCAACGACCTCAAGGGCGTTATGCTTGTCAACAGCGGTGTTGAAAACGAGAATATCGAAAAGACCAAAACTGCCGTGATTGACCAGCTTGAAGAAATGAAGAACGGCAATTTTACCGATGAAGATATAAGTTTTGCGGAAATGAATATCAAGAACGCATATATGGGTGTTG
>JAEDNF010000052.1 GCA_016302655.1 Oscillospiraceae bacterium
CAGCTCAAATATGCAAACCTTGCAAAGATAACCGACAGTGCAAAGATGACTGCTCTGACGGAAGTCGGATATATACCCGATCCCGAAAAGGTATTTGCCGAAGACAGCGAAGTTACATGGCTTTACTATACGCCCTGGTGCAGTGAGTTTGTATGCGCCGCAAGCGCTTCAGGTGCGGTAATAACAAAGCTCGGCGGCACTCCTTCTATCAATACGGAGCGTATGTCGGAAGAATTCCTGGTAAACACATTCAACAATGATAAGGTAATAACTCTCAGCAAACTGCCTGATTTTACCGGCACTACAAAGAAGATACCGGACTTTATCAACAACTGGCTGTTCAACAATCCGTCTTTAACTATCAGCAACGATAAGCTTACAAGCTACGAGAAATAAGGTGAATAAATGATAATAGAATTAAGCCACAACAATGCGTCGGCAAAAATAGAAACAAAAGGTGCAGAACTGAAATCGCTGATAATAAACGGCAGAGAGATAATGTGGTGCTCCGATCCTGCTTTCTGGGGAAAAAGCTCTCCGGTATTATTCCCTGCTGTAGGCAATGTCAGAAATAACAAGACAGTTATCGGCGGAAAAGAGGTTTCTCTCGGAAAGCACGGTTTTGCAAGAGATAACGAATTTACGGTTATAAGAAGAAGCAGTAATTCGGTTATATTGAGCTACAGGCATCTTCATAAAGACGGAGAATATCCGTATGATGTCACATTATCGCTCCAGTACAACCTTTTCGGCGACAGGATAGAAGTGACCTACAGCGTAGTCAACACGAATGACGATACGATATCCTACTGCATAGGCGCACATCCTGCCATAGCCTGCAAGAATCTTGACGACTGCACGCTGACATTTGAAAAGAGAGAAAAAGCGTCTACTCCCGTTATGGATCTTGATACAAGGCTGTTCAGAAGCAAGGATCGCATAGAGCGTCTTAACGGCACATCTAAACTCGCTCTGAACTACGATATGTTCGATAACGATGTAGTATATTTCGACAATATTAAGTCGCAGTCCGTGAAACTCACGGAAAAGAATAAAACGCTTGCGGTTATCTCTTACGAGGGATTCAAGACGCTCGGTCTGTGGACTCCCGCAGGAAAGCGTGCCGGATTTATCTGCATCGAACCCTGGTGCGGTAGCGATGACTATGACGATGAAAGCGGAATTTTCGAAGAAAAACGAGGCATACAGATACTGCGGAGAAAATCGACCGCAAAGTACAAAATGACAATCAGCGCAGAATAAACAATAAGCAAATACGAAATACGCCGTGCAGGTTTTCCTGCACGGCGCTTTGCTTTAATTATTCATTTCCGTTTTCAGCCTGAGATTCGTACTCATCGGACAGGTTATCTTCTATCCACTTAGCCATCATAAGAGGTGAAAGGATGATATCCATCGATTTCTGCTCACCGTCGCTGACGCTCTCCATAGTGACTATCTCGCCCTTTTCTCTGCCCTCGCTGCCTATAATGTCATAGGTCAGCTGACAGCGGTACTTGATAGTACACAGCAGGAATTCGGGAGGTATAACATCGCAGGTAGCGATCTCTTCAAGCCATACGAAAGGACTCATACCGCCTATACTGATATCTTCGATTATCCAGCCGCTTGCGGCAAACGAGTCGTTAGCGCACATATACAGCGAGAACTTGAACTTCTCTTCTTTGTCGTCCTTGAACAGACCGACTTCAAAGTTCTTGATAACGAAGTTGTTTATAATGCTCGATTCAAAGCCGCAGCACGAGCAGGTTCCGCCGTAACCGAACATAGTGCCGTTTATATCCTTGGCAAAATAATTGCGGTATACACGCAGATTTGACAGGTTGCGAAGCGACTTGTATCTTGTACGCAGGAACGACAGCTCTTCTGCTGTAATCGACGGCAGAGGCTTGTAGTAATAAGGTATCTGATCAAGCAGTACCTGGTTGGGCTCTTCCGTGCTTGAGTAGAACTGGCTGAGAATGTTGTTGTTCTCGCCTACAAGAAGATACTCGACATACTTTGCAAATTCGGGCTTTGTGCAGTCGTCACGCAGTACAACGAATCTTGTGATATTGTTGCGTTCCTCATCGGTTATAGGATCGTTGATATCTACTATGCGGATAATCTTATCCTTTTCGCCGAGGAGAGCGATACGGGATATCTTAAGGTCGCATATATAGAGATTAGGTATAACGCTTGAAACCATTTCATCGGTGAGATCCTGCTCACGAAGCAGGCTCATAAGAGAAGCCTTTTCAAACGAGTAACCTGACTTCATAAACGGGAAGTCGAATACACGGCCGTTGAACATTCCGCAGTTGATAAGCGCATATACATCGCCTATTATCTCAAGCAGGTCGGCGTTTGTGATACTGCTCGGTATCATAAACTGCTTGCCGTATGCGGCAAATCTGAACTTCTTGTTAATATCAAGCTGGAGTGTGATATCACTGCCCTGCTGCTTCATCTCACGCAGGAAGGTCATTGTATCCTTACCCTGAGTGAAGCTGTTTATGAGCATATTTATTACTTCGTTGTAAATCTGGTGATTCTCGAAGTTGTTCTTATGCGCTATTATACAGTCGTAAGCACGCTTAAGATTATGCACCGTCATTCGTGCAACATCGAAGTTGTGAGTTATATCACGGTAACGGACATTGAACTGGAAGTATCTCATTCCTATCTTATAGTCCTGACCGTACATTGCGTCGAACAGACCGAGCGCACCGATAAGTGCCTCTTCGTCGGTTACTGCGTCATTGATAACATACTTTCCGAGCTTAAGGCTTACTATGCTTCTGAAGCCGAAGCTGAGTCCGAAGTCCTTGATAGCGGGATTCTTCTCGCTGTCAAGTACATAGGTGTTACCGTCAAAGTTGAAGTTATAGCAGAATTCTCTGCCCTCTTCTTCGGTCTCCTCGTCTATCCACTTATAGCTTGCAACTATTATGTTTTCGGGCATATCCGCAACATCTTTGCGCATCTTTGCAAGCTCATCCTCGATATACTCGGTAAATGCCGAGCCGCTGTCATGCTCCTGCTTTGAAACATGGTCGGTCATCGAGAAGAAACCGAGTTCCTTGACCTCAGAGTACGACATAGCCTCAGTCTTTCCGGGCAGCAGCAGAGATATGCTGTTGTGGAATATGCTCTGAAGGTCGCCTACCATAACACTTGTAGTGAGATAGTTGCTGAAGAACTCAAACACATAGTGCTTGGGGCGCATATAGTACTTGTCTGAATTTGTCCTCTGCAAAAGCTCGATGACAAAATAGCGTGAGTACTTTTCTATCATATACTTGAGGTCCCTATTTATCGCCTCGGATACCTCTTCCTCGCACTCGTGGCGTATGCCTGTTCTGTGCGTGGTGATATATGAGTTCGGAACGCTGATAAAGAAGGCGGACAGCTTTTCCTTTATAAAATCCTCGCCTGTGGACTTTATAAGTCCTGTAAGCTCATAGGTTGAGAAATAGTTGTACTTGTCAAGCAGTACCTTGACGATAGTATCTCTCTTTGCCGCTGATACAGCAAACGGTATCAGATATACAAAGCCTTCGTTTTCGTGCCAGATAAACTCTATGACGCTCTTGCCGTTCTGTAAGAAACGCACCGTGGGGTCGTCGTCGGGAGTCTTCTGATAACGGATTACTTTATATACGGCAAGGGGCTTGCCCATATCCATAACCGCAATGTTGAAGGTGCGGTTGGGGTTTTCTTCTTCGCCGAAGCGTCCGAGCTGTTTTTTTCTGATAAATGCGAAGCAGAACTCAACAAGGTTGATATATTCGCCCTTGTGGATAGTAAGGTTAACAAGGTTTTCCTTTATCTTTGCCTGCTCTTCTTCGGATACCTTGAAAACTATCTCGGTTCCCTTGAATACGGGTGCAGTAAGATTGAGCTCTCTTATCTTTAAGATACCGGCGTCGTTTACTATTCTGAATGTGAAGTTGTTTGAACGCAGTTTCAGCCATTCAACATTCATGAATACGCTCTTAGAACCTACGCCGAAACGGCCTTCACGGGACTTGTCTCCGTCGCTCCTGCCTATACTGAGATAGTACAGTATCTGCTCAAGAGTAAAGCCGTCCTCGTTGTATGTAAGTCTGACCTCGCCGTTTTGCTCAAAGTTGAACAGAACCTTGATGTCGGGATCGGAATAATAGCATCCGAATGTGTTCTGCAAAAGCTCTCTGATTATCGATTCTTTGGGATAGTCGCTGACCGACAGAGAAGCATTATACGGAGTTCTTCCTCCGAAAACAGAGTTGAAATAATCTTTGAAAGGAGTGCTGTCAGCTTCGCCTGTATAAAGCAGGTTCTGCATCTTCATCAGTGCCTGCTCCATGACCTCACGGTTTTCGTTAGCGTGCGCCTGATAAAAATCTCCTAAAAGTCCGGCAATTTCTTCGTTACGGAACGCTTCCACCTTACATCACTCCCTCGTTGTATTTTTTCATGAATTGTCTGAAAGTCTCCTGTATCATAAAGTTATCCGTAAGATACCGCCACGAATTGAGCAATACCGGCATCTTAACGGTATCGGGGAGCTGATTTACGCAGATGCGAAGCTCGGCGCTCTTATGCTCGGAAATGAAGTTTTCAAAGCTGCTCTGTGCGCCTTTTATGCCTGTCGATATATCCGACGAAGCGCACTGCTGTTTATACAGACTATACTGCTCGCTTTCAAGGCTGTTTAACAGCTCTTCGCCGCCGAGCGCTACGATATGCTGCTGTTCGTCAAGATATATCAGCGAATCCTTGAAGCGCTCAAGCGATTCTTTTATCATGCCTCTGAGCGTCTTTTCGTCGGTAGAGCCGTCTTTTATGCGGTTTTCTATGCCGAATGCACGATATATCTTATCCAGCTTGAGCTTTGTATACTCGTGAGTCTTAGCGGCAGTTGAGATATCTATAGACGGCGTTATATTGTAGTCGCCTCTGAACTGCGTTATAAGGTCGTGGCAGTTTGAAACCTCGCCGGTATAACTGCATACATACTGTAAATCTCTGATAGCGTCGGTAACAAGCTGTGCGGCATTGGGAAGATCGAACAGAACATTTCTTCCGGGAAGGCCTGCAACTACGCTCTTGTAAATCTTGCCGAACAGCACCTTTGACAGCATTCTTGAATCAAACAGCTTGTTCTTATCGCAAAATACGATGAACTCTCTTGACTGCTCGTTGTTTATACCGTGGCGTGAAGCACGCTGTTCAAACACTACAGGACTGTCGGGGAGCTCATAATTGAATATGTGGGTGAAGGTCTTTGTCTGTGCATCGACAGAACCGACATTATCGACTGTAAGCACTATTTTAGCGCTATCACGGACAGCTCCCGTGAAATTGTCATATCTTGTGTTGAAAATATCGCCTCTGTCTATCTTAACAAGACCGCTGATATTCGGATATAATGCGTTTATAACTTTTTTCAGATAGAGGATGGTCGAGCCTGTCACGCAATAAACGACGACCTTGTTTTCGGCGCCGGAAAGCGCCTCGTCGAGCTTGTTCAAGAAACAGTCGAGCTTCTTGTCAACGCTTCTCAGCTCGGCGACATCGGCTATATTGTAGGTAGGCTTTGTGTATATCTTCTTTGCCTCAAGGCCGTATTCTTCAAAGATATTACCGCCGTGAGGGTAAAGCGGAAGTCCCGTCTTTATATCAATAAGCCTTCTCAGTCCCGAAATGAAGTCCTGAGCAAACTCATATTCAAGCAATACGACATTTCTTGCAACCTCGCCGTTGTATACGGACTTGTCGAAGTAACGCATAACGGGAACATCGGGGTTAAAGCATATCGTCTTTTGGTCAAAATCAATGCTGTCTACAGCCGCCGCCTTTTCTTCATCGGCAAGCAGACCTTTAACAAGCGTTCTTATGTCATCATAGCTCTGCTGATATCCGCAGGGTACGGGGCTTAACACGAGCAGTTTTTCCGTCTTGGACTTAAGATGCCCGGTATAGCTCTCGGCGTTTATACCCGATGTGCTGAGCTGGGCGTCGATTATCACAAGATCCCATGTAAGACCGGCTTCGGCAAACTTTTCAAGCAGAGGATTGTCCGCCTTAAGAGCCTCTTCCGCAATAATATATGTATTAGGCATATTCTCATTGAAATATGAGATAGCCTTTGACGAGCCTGATATCATTTTGAAATCCACGCCGTTTTCGGTAACTATCGATCTGTACCAGCCGTGCATAAGATGGCGCGGGCATATAAGAAGAATATTCGGAGTCTGCTTGCCAAGAACGGTATCCAGTATACTTATCTGAACCTTGGACGCTATATCCGAGCCGTATTCGTCAAGCACCAGACAAAATCCGAATTTGTTCATTTTTTCATGAAAAGAACAGCTTATCGTACCGACATTTTTTCCGTAGTACGATATCCATTTGATCTCTTCGGTATTCACTTGATCACCCTCCGCATTCCCGCATATACGATATGCAGGTTATAATGTAACTATTATAATACATTTCAGCCTTTTTTACAACCTGTATTTCACATTTTATATAAAACCGATAAAAACAGCGTTTGATTTTTGGTAAAAATAACAATTCGTTGCAGCTGTAAGAAAATTGATATTATGCAGAGCAAAAAATATCGGGAAAATATCCGCACACTTGCGAGTTTACTTGACAAAGTTCGATAAATATAGTATGATATTAGTATATGTCAAGAGGGAGTGGTGTGCTTGTATTTCGGAAGCGTCAGGTTTTTTAAGCATCTGATTCTGACAGTAACCGCTTTGCTGATTATTGTTCCGACCGTGATGTGCATAATACTTGCGGTAGATAACGGCAAAAAATCGGCAGAGATAGACAGACTTCATTCCTGCATCGATGAATTGTCGCAAAGTTCCGCTTCAAAAGCGGAAAGCTCATCCGTAACAAACAGCGCTGCAGAGCCTTCTTCAAGCGAGAGCGTTTCAAAAGAAGAAACATCGGCAACAAGTGCGGAAACATCTTCGCTCCCCGAAACCACCGAGTCACAGGTTTCTGTTCCCGAGCAGACAACAGCCGAGCAAACGACAACCGCAGAGACCACTTCGGAAAAGCCCGATTCACAGCCGCCTTCGAGCGTTCCCGTGACAGATTACACCAAGCTTTATCCCGAACTGTACGCTGATAAATACGAGGGCGAATATGAGGACAGCGAAAACACGGTCTACCTTACCTTTGACGACGGACCGTCGGTGCTGACTGCCAATCTGCTGTATTATTTACGGCAGGAAAATGTCAAGGCAACATTCTTTGTTGTACCCGAGCGTACCGAGCTGTGTTATTCGATGCTGAAGGAGATAAGCGACGCAGGGCACTCGATAGGGATACATTCAGCCTCTCATGACTACGAGAAGATATACGCTTCTGTAGACGCATTTCTTGACGATTACAACGAAGCGTACCAAATGATAGTTGAAGCTACGGGAAAAGCACCCGATATATACAGGTTTCCCGGTGGCAGTATAAACGACTATAACAGCGACACCCGTGACGAGATAATCGAAGAGATGGACAGACGGGGTTTTACATACTTTGACTGGAATGTTGACAGCAACGACTGGCAGGGAATCGGATGGACCGAGCTGTACACCGATACGCTGAAATATGCCGAAGAACTGACTACACCGGTCATACTTTTTCACAACACAGGAGACCGTGACAACACGATTCTGGTCATTGAAGATGTGATAAAGGCTCTTAAGAACAAAGGATATAAATTCGGCTGTCTTTCTCAGAAGACAAAGCCGGTTCAGTTTTAAAGGCGGAACTGCCTGTCGGCGCAACCGACAAATTCTGATTTCAAGAAAGGGTTAACAATGGGAATCAAGGATAATTTTTCACAGGCTATGAAGGAACTCGTAAATCCCAAAGAGTCCGATCAGCGTAAAGAAGTCAAAGATGTTGCCGCATATATGAATGATACGGCAGACGCAGGACAGCCTACTATGCCGAATCCCGCACCGCAGGCGGAATACAGCTATCAGCAGTCCTCACAGGCTATGAACGCAAATACCGCAAACAGCGGCTTTTCTCAAAGCGGCTCACAGGATATGTCACAGCGCATTGCAAGAGATATGAACGAATACAGCGAGCAAACAAGCGGCTTTGCACAGGCATCAGAGACACCCGGCAACACTGCTGCCGCTGATACCGCATACGCTTCACCTTACAGCAATGCACAGCCCGAACAGCCTACAGCGCCCGAAATACCCGAAGAACCTACCGAAACGACCGTTATTTCAAAGAATACTACCATTGACGGTAACATCCGTTCATTTGCCGATATGAAGATTGACGGCAGTATAAAAGGAAATGTTGAGACTACAAAGAATATTGTAATAAACGGCAAGGTAGTAGGCGACCTTGCCTGCGACAACATCAGCATGAAAAATTCCGCAGTACAGGGCAACATCCGTCTTAAAGGACAGGCTGTTATGGCAAACGATTCAATGCTGATAGGCGACCTTTCATCACAGGTTGCTCACCTTAACGGCAAGATAAAGGGAAATATCAACGCTTCGGGAAAGCTTATGCTGGACAAGGATTCGGTTATAATCGGCGACATTAAGGCAGGTTCTGTCGCTATCTCCGACGGTGCAGTAATAAACGGCTACATCACAACCACTTATCTGTCGAAAGACGAGAGTGCAAACATCTTCCCGGAGAATATAGCTCTGGGTGAATAATAAGCTTTATGAGGTCCTGCGCAGCAGGACCTTCAGCTTGTCGAAAAAGTATTTTTCGACAAGCTGTTAGACTGCGAGAAACACACGCAGACACTGAGATTGCCCTTGCGGTCAATCTCCAAA
>JAEDNF010000053.1 GCA_016302655.1 Oscillospiraceae bacterium
ATTAATATCTTTGTTTCTTTCATAATTCCATGAAGCTAGTAATTCGGGATATCTCTCAAACAACCCACCATTTAACATAGCACGCTGATGTCTTTTGGATGCAACACTTTTTCTTCCACATTCAGGGCAAACAACAAGTGCCATAAAACATACTCCTTTTCATTTATTATTATAAAATATTATATCACGACATCATAATTTTGTCAACATTAAATTGTTAGTTATGTTTTTGGTCCTTTCTGAAATAAAAAAGTGCGCAGCCGAAGCCACGCACCGAAAAATGCACAACTCCGATTGCTGCGACACAATTCATATCCTGTACAAGTATATGAAAATAGAGCATGCACTTTTACCGTAGTAAAAATGAATACTTGTACAGTTTAAATATTGAATTGTGTCGCAACTTTATTTTAGCACAGGAAAATGGTATTGTCAATCTGTTCCAAAAATATTTTTTGTCAGCCGACTTTTGCTCTCGCTGTGTTCATGCCCTCTTGACAACTGGGCTATGTAATGCTATAATAGACCCGTAATAAAGGGAATGATGTTCTCCCTGAGGCTTTAGCCCAAACCGCTTTGAATTATAAAATTTTAAGCTGATGACTTCTGCGTTTTACGCAGTAGCTGTCGGCTTTTTTGTTTGTAAGGAGATATTTTATGTTATTTTCACTCGCCCTTATTTTCCTGCTCGGCTTTCTTGCAGGAGAACTGTGCAAAAAACTGCACTTACCTGCCCTTATCGGTATGCTTGCGGTAGGAATAGCCATCGGTCCGCACGCTTTGGGACTTATCGATGGTTCGGTGCTTGATATATCGGCACAGCTGAGAAAAATTGCGCTTGTAATCATCCTTATGCGTGCAGGCTTGTCGCTGAATTTAGCGGATTTAAAGCGTGTCGGCAGGCCGGCTGTCCTTATGTGCTTTGTCCCTGCGTGTATCGAGATGTTTGCAACGGCACTTCTTGCTCCGCTTCTGCTCGGTATTTCATTTACCGAAGCACTTCTTCTCGGATCGGTGATAGCGGCAGTCTCTCCTGCGGTGATAGTGCCGAAGATGCTGAAGCTTATGGAGGAGGGCAGAGGGCAGACAAACAGTATACCTCAGCTTATCCTTGCAGGAGCGTCACTTGACGATGTGTTTGTTATAGTAATGTTTTCTGTTTTTTCATCACTCGTACAAAGCGGAAACTTCAATGCGCTTGATTTAGCAAGGATACCGCTATCGATAATTCTCGGTGCGGCGGCAGGAGCGATTATAGGATATCTCCTCGGAAAACTGATGAAGCTTATTCATATACGGGATACCGCGAAACTGCTGATACTTGTCAGCATATCGTTCCTTTTGTGTGCGGCGGAGGACAGCTTCGGTATGATAGTGCCGTTCTCGTCGCTGGTGGCTGTAACTGTCAGCGGAATAACCATAAAGAAGGTGCGCCCCGAGGCGTCGCAAAGGCTGTCGGGCAAGCTCGGCAAAATATGGGTGGCGGCTGAGATAATGCTGTTTGTGCTTGTCGGTGCGGCGGTCGATATAAGCTATGCGGCAAATGCGGGAGCGGCGGCTGTGGCACTGATATTCGCCGTGCTGATTTTCAGGGCGCTTGGAGTCCTGCTGTGCTTTGTAAAAACAAAACTGCCGATAAAACAGCGGCTGTTCTGCTGTATCGCCTATCTGCCTAAAGCGACCGTGCAGGCGGCTATAGGCGGCGTACCGCTTGCTATGGGGCTTGCCTGCGGAAATACGGTGCTTACTGTGGCTGTGCTGTCGATAATCATTACAGCGCCGCTCGGTGCGTTCCTGATAGATATTACATATAAGAAATTGCTCGACTGAACCGAAAAATTCAAATGACGGTATAAGCCTGTATGCGTAAAAAATATATTGCGTTATATGACAAAACGCAGCGTCTGACAGTGTGCATAACAACGAATTTTTCCAAAAAATAACCGTTTTTATTAAAAAAATATTGACATATATGCTGTGTAATGATAACATAAATATGTATAAAATTCTGCGGCGCTATGCCGTATGTAAAGGAGAGGTTACAGTGAAGTTTTTAAAAGCGGCTACATTGTTGTCTGCCGGCTTTATTGCGGCTGCACTTTGCTCGTTGTGTGCAGGTGCGGAAGATTATACCGGCGGTGATGATACTGCTGTTTTTGACGGAGCATATTTTTGCTCCGAAGATGCGCCTGAGGCACTTTCCAAGACAGCTGAACAGCCTAACGCAGTAAGCGGTCTTTCTTTTTCCTCAAGAAGCGATTCTTCAATAATTCTCAAATGGGGAACAGTCAGCAAAGCAGACGGATATATACTTGAGTATCTGGACGGAGAAAAGTTCACAAAACTGGCTACATTTACTGCCGGTGATGAAATGACATACGGATGCTACGATCTTTCTCCTGCAACACTGTATAAATTCCGTATCCGTTGCTATGTAAATGATAACGGCAACCGTATTTACAGCGATTACAGCAAGGTGCTTGAAGTCAGAACTTATCCTGCCGTAATGACCGCTATGAGTCAGACAGACGCAACGGTTGACTCGGTTACTCTGCAGTGGTACAGAAATTCTACCGCAAAAGGTTATGTTATCGAGAAGGCGGTAGGAGACGGATGGGAAAGAGTAATAACCATCAAAGACGGCAACACAACTCAGTATACGGTAACGGGGCTTGCTTCGGGAACGACATATCAGTTCCGCATCAAGCGTTATATTTATGACGGGGAGCAGATGCTGTTCGGCGGATATTCTTCCGTAACTACAGCAAACACAGTGCCTTCGGCACCGACAGGCTTTTCGGTTTCATCGAAGACAAATACTTCCGTTTCATTAAAGTGGAACAAGCAAAACGCCGACGGATTTATCCTTGATATTTATGACGGCTCATCCTGGACAAACAAAATAATCAATAACGGTTATGCCGTAAGCTATAATGTAACCGGTCTCAAATCAGGCGCTTCGTATAAATTCCGTATCAATGCATACAAAGGAGATATCAGCGGAGACAAAACTTATCCGTATTGCTCCGGCGGTTATGCTTTACTTGCCGTAAACACAAAGCCTGATAATATTACCGGTCTTAAAGCGACAACCTCTACCGCTACATCTGTAACGCTCGGATGGAACAAGAATACATCTGCTTCAGGCTATATTATTGAGCGCTATAACGGCTCGTCATGGGTAAGAGCTGCACGCATATCGGCTAATTCCACAGTAAGTTATACCGTTTCAAGCCTTTCAGCAGGCAAGGAGTATAAGTTCAGGATCAAAGCATTCAAGAATTTCGGCGGTGTTTACGAATACAGCGGTTATACAAATCTTACCGCTTGTACAAAGCCTACAGCTGTCAGCAGCTTTAAATTAAAATCAAGAACAAATACTTCAATAACGCTCAGCTGGGCAAAAAACAGCACGGCACAGGGCTACATACTTGAACGCTATGACGGCTCAAAATGGGCAACGGTCAAAAAGATAACTTCAAATGCAACGACGAGCTATACCGTGACCGGACTTAAGTCAAGCACTTCCAATAAGTTCCGCATCAAGGCTTACTATAGCACTCTTTCAAGCGCATATACCTATACCACAGTCAACACTCTGCCGTCTGCTATGACAGGCTTCAAGGCGAGCGCTAAGACAAATAACAGCATAACGCTGGGCTGGAGCAAGAATAGCTCCGCAGACGGATATATCATCGAGTACTACAGCGGCGGTAAATGGGTACGGCTAAAGAAGCTCACATCAAACACCTATGTTTCTTTCAAATTCAACTCATTAAAGCCTTCCACAACATACAAGTTCAGGATAAAAGCATACAAGACGATCAATTCTGCGGTGCAGTACAGCGTATATACGAATCTTACCGTAAATACTAAGCCCAATAATGTAACGGGTGTTTATGTAAGCAAGGTGACTATGATATCTGCTACGCTTTCATGGAATAAGAACACAACAGCAGGCGGATATATAGTTGAACGTTATGACGGTACGCAGTGGGTACGCATAAAGAAGTGTACAAGCAACACGGTTACATCTTGTGCAGTACTCGGACTTAAACCCGGCACAACATATAAGTTCAGAATCAAAGCATATAAGACAATAAACGGTACAGCTGAGTACAGCGGATACACTTATTGCAATGTTATAACACAATAAACATTAAGCAAAACGGCAGGCCTTTCGGTCTGCCGTTTCACTATTCGCTTATTACATTGTCATTATAGCTTATTCAATGGCAATATAATTGTTCACCTCGGGCTGTGCTGTCTTAGGTACGGATACCTTCAGTATACCGTCCTCAAATTTAGCGGATACATCCCTTGCCTGAACGCCTCTTCCGACAAAGAAGCTCCTGCTGCATTGTCCTTCGTAACGCTCACGCCTGATGTACTTGCCGTCTTTGCCGTTTCCGCTCTCTTTCTCAAGGCTCTTTACAGCGCCTATTGTCAGATAGCCGTCATCGAGCTTAAGCGATACATCCTCTTTTTTGAATCCGGGGAGGTCTATATCAAGCTCGTAGGAGTTTTCCGTTTCACGAACATCTGTTTTCATTACATTTTTTGCGTTTTTGCCGTAAAGCGGATCGTTCTTGCCGAATACGGACGGCATCATAAATCTGTCGTCAAAAAAGTCGTCAAATAAGTTTTCATTGAAAATTGCAGGTAACATAAGTCATTCCTCCATTCATACAATATGCGGTGCTGTGATAAACGCAGTGCCGATCATTTGCTACCTTGTACTTTCCCGAGGCGGTTCCTCTTTCTTTGTACAACTACATTATAGCACGGTTTTTAGCACTGTCAATAGGAGAGTGCTAATTTTCACAAAATCTTCTTAAAACTATGACAATTTTGATATTTTCGGGCGAAAAATCGGGTTTATTTAATTTTTCGCTTGCTTTTTCATAATAAATGTAGGATAATATATAATAGAAAAATGTTCGCTGTAAAACGGAACTGTAATAAATGAGAGGTAGCGTTATGCAATTCAAACAAGTAGATATTTATACCGAGAGCGAAGCCGTACAGATACTTACGATGCGTCTTTCCGAGCTTGGCTTTAACGGTTTTATTATTCACGATCCTGCCGACTTTGAAGAATTTCTCGAAAACAAGGAATACAACTGGGACTATGTTGATGACAGCCTTATGGGACTTAAGACGGTAAAACCTCATATCACCTGCTATGTGCAGGATAACGAGCAGGGTGCGGAAATGCTGTCGGCACTCAAAGGTACGCTCGACGAGCTGAAAGAAAATGACCGTGACGGCTTTTACGGCAGTCTTGATGTAGAGATAGACTGCGTGCGTGAAGAGGACTGGGCGAATAACTGGAAGCAGTACTACAAGCCGTTTACGGTAGGCGATAAGCTGATAGTTAAGCCCAGTTGGGAAGAAGTAAGCGACGCTGACGGCAGAAAGATACTGGAGATAGATCCGGCGTCGTCTTTCGGCACGGGACAGCATCACACTACCCGTCTTGTAATGGAGCTTCTGGAAAAGCAGATACACGGCGGCGACAGAATGCTTGATTTAGGCACGGGAAGCGGCATACTTTCAATAGCAGGACTTTTGCTCGGCGCTAAGCAGGCTGTAATGGTGGATATATTTGAAAATTCTGTGCGTACTGCTCTTGAGAATACCGAAAAGAACGGATTTTCGGGTGATACTGTCAGCGCCTTTGTCGGAAATATCAGCGACGATGAAGAGCTGCGCAGAAAAATAGGAACAGGCTTTGATATCATAACGGCAAATATCGTAGCGGATGTTATAATATCAATGTCGCCGTATTTCAGCGGATTTTTGAAAAAGCAGGGCAGACTTATCGTATCGGGAATAATTACCGAGCGCCTTGACGAAGTATTGTCTGCGCTCAAAGAAAACGGTATCCGTGTTGACGGCATCTCGGAAAAAGAGGGCTGGAACGCAATTCTCTGCACCTGCAATACGGACTGATATTCACGAATAACGGCGCTCAGCCATATACTGATGTAAACCTTATGAAAGGAGTATGTCGGATGGGCGCATACATATGTATCTTTACTTTTATTTTTCTGGGCGTAATGGGAGCGGTAAATGCGGTGATGCTACTCACAAGTATCGGCACGGCGAAGATACCGCCTGTATATGTGCGCCCGCTTAGCTGTGACGATGTCGAAGGCCTTGTGAGAAATGCACTTTCGGGCACAAGGGGAGATGTTGTTATAGTTGTGTCGAAGAAGCTTAGCTGCGACGAAGAGTTCATGAAGCTTTGCAGGGCGCTGTGTAAAGATCACGCAAGGGTGAGCGTGGCGGCACGCAAACGCTACAGAGGTATAAAATCAACTGAAGGCAGGGACTTATATATTGGATAATCAGAAAGCGGATATTTCCGTCGAGCTTTGCGGCTCGGTGGAGGATGTTATATATAAAAATGCCGAAAACGGATATACCGTACTTAATCTCGGCTGTGAAGAAGGACTTATCCCTGTAGTAGGCAATCTGGGCGATGTCAACGAAGGAGAAAGACTGAATCTCAGAGGCGGATGGATAACAAGCGCTAAGTACGGAAGACAGTTCAAGGCGGTACTGTGCGAGCGTTCTTTGCCGCAGACAGAGGACGAGATTGCGGCATATCTCGGCTCGGGCGTTATAAAGGGGCTTGGCCCTGCAATAGCAAAGCGCATAGTAAAGGCATTCGGTACGGAATCGCTTGATATAATCGACAATGATTGTATGCAGCTTACCGCCATCAAGGGCATATCCTCCGATAAAGCTCTGTACATATCCGAAGAATATCATAAGATAACCGGCGTGAACGAGGTAATTAAGTTTCTCGGAGAGTACAATTTCGGCCCTGCTCATGCAATCAGCGTATGGTCGGCATTTGAGCATGAGAGTATTAAAAAGATAAAGACAAATCCGTATATCCTCTGCAGAGGCGGCATAGATATAGATTTTCGCTCGGTGGACCGTATGGCAGCCGATCTCGGATTTGACGCAGAGAACAGCGACAGGGTACGGGCAGGGATAGTATATGTTCTGCGTGAAAATGCAAATGCGGGACACACCTGTCTGCCTGTTGAAAAGCTGAGAGAATCTGTCTGCGATTATCTCGGAATAGAACGCAGACAGTTCGAAAGCTGTCTTGACGACTGCGAAGGATATGACTGGGTGGTAAGGCTTACCCTCAGTAACCGTGAATTTGTATATCTGCCAGAATATTATTACTCGGAAACGATAGTTGCAAAGAAGCTCGCCTTTATGCTCAGAACCTCCGCACAGTACGAAAAAGACTACTCCGATGAGATAAGAGGAGTTGAGTTTTCCGAAAACATACAGTATGAGGCGCTTCAGCGCGCGGCAATAAATGCCTGCCTTACAGGCTCGGTATTTATCCTTACCGGCGGCCCCGGTACAGGTAAGACCACCACGCTGAACGGTGTTATTAAGATACTTAAAGCGCAGAAAAAGCGGATACTGCTTTGCGCCCCTACCGGAAGAGCCGCAAAACGAATGTCCGACCTTACGGGAGAGCCTGCAAAGACTATCCACAGGCTTCTTGAGGTCGATTTTACCTCAAAGGATGAGCTGAAATTCAAGCGCAACGAGAAAAATCCTCTGCCGGCGGATGTTATAATAGCGGATGAAATGTCAATGGTCGATTCTCTGCTAATGTGTTCTCTTGTGAGAGCTATAAAGCCGTCTTCCAAGTTCATTATGGTAGGCGACTCAAATCAGCTTCCATCGGTCGGAGCCGGAAATGTTCTGAAAGACTTGATAGCGTCGCATTTTATCCCGTCAGTCGAGCTTAAAGAGATTTTCAGACAGGCGGCAAAGAGCCTTATCGTAACTAACGCTCACAGAATAGTAAAAGGCGAATTTCCCGTGCTTGATGATAAGCAAAACGACTTCTTCTTTATGAACAAGCCTAACGAAGAGGATATCCCCTCACTTGTCATACAGCTTGCAAAGCAGAGATTGCCGTCGACCTACGGTTTTTCGCCTATAGACGATATACAGGTGCTTTGCCCTACAAAAATGGGTGCGGCAGGCACAAGAGAGCTTAACAAACTGCTCCAGCAGGCGCTTAATCCGCCGGCTCAGAACAAGGCCGAGCTGAAGTTTTTTGATGTCATATTCCGTATCGGCGATAAAGTAATGCAGACAAAAAACGATTATGATGTGCTGTGGACAAGAAACAACGAGAAGGGAAGCGGTATCTTCAACGGAGATATCGGCATTATCCGCTCGGTAGACAGATTCTCACAGAATGTCACCATCGATTTTGAAGGCAGAATGGCTATCTACACATCGGAGATGCTTAGAAAGCTGGAACACGCCTACGCAATTACCATTCACAAGAGTCAGGGCAGCGAGTATGACGCCGTGATTATCCCGATAACGGGATACACAAAGAATCTGCTGTATCGTAATCTGCTTTACACAGGAGTTACCCGTGCAAAGAAAATGATAATTCTTATAGGTACAAGAGAGCTTGTAAAAGCTATGGTCGATAATGACAGAAAAATGCTGAGATACACCTTGCTCCGTCCTATGCTTGAGATTGATATGAACAAGAAGGATATCGGAGAAGCCGAGGAAACCGACGGTGAATAATACAATGTACAGGGAATGCTCTGATAAGGGCATTCCCTGTTTTTGCGCTCTTGCATTCTTTTTTCGGATATGTTATAATAACCTCAGCCGAAAAATCCGCCGAAAGCGGATTTTAAACACGCT